>JAMNXS010000109.1 GCA_023653025.1 Burkholderiaceae bacterium | reverse complement strand
TCAGGAAGCTCAACAAATGATGCAGATGACACTCGGCCTGCTGCTCGTGCTCGGCCTGATCGGCGCCCTCGCCTGGTGCGTGTCGCGGCTGCGCGGCATGGCGCCGACCGGCCATGCGCCGGTGAAGGTAGTCGGCGCGACGGCCGTCGGAACGCGCGAGCGCGTGGTAGTGGTGGAAGCGGGCGGGCAGTGGCTGATCGTCGGCATCGGGGCCGGCGGGGTCACGCTGCTCGACAAGATCGCGCCGCAGCCGCTGGCCGACACGCCGTCCGCGACGGCGGAGTTGCCGAGGTTCGCGGCGTGGCTGAAGCAGGCGATGGACAAGAGGGCGTCGTGAGGCAAGCTCTTGTTCCATCATCGACATCGACCATAGGGCGGGTACAGCAGCGCGAAACCTGCCAGTCGGTGAACAAGCAGCCTGATGGCGGGTTTCGCTGCGCTCTACCCGCCCTACGGACTCTGTCCGACCTGCGCAACCGGTTACAGCCAACCGTAGGTCGGATAGAGCGCAGCGAAATCCGACGCAAACTCGGGCTCATCCCGCTGCTCATTCTTCCGTGCCTCGCCCTCGCCGAACCCGGCATCCCCGCCTTCACCAGCACCCCCGCGCCCGGCGGCGGCACGAACTACACATTGTCGCTGCAGACCCTGCTGTTCATGACCGCGCTCGGCTTCCTGCCGGCGGCGCTGCTGATGATGAGCAGCTTCACCCGCATCGTGATCGTGCTCTCGCTGCTGCGGCAGGCCATCGGCACGCAGCACGCGCCGCCGAACCAGGTGATCGTCGGCCTGTCGCTGTTCCTGTCGCTGTTCGTGATGGGACCGACGCTGGACAAGATCTATACCGACGCCTGGCAGCCGCTGCAGGACAACAAGCTGACCATGCAGCAGGCGATGGATAAGGGCGCGCAGCCATTGAAGCAGTTCATGCTGGCGCAGACTCGCGCCAGCGACCTCGCGCTCTACGTACAATTGTCGAAGAGCCCGGGGCTCGAGGGCCCGGAGCAGGTGCCACTGCGGCTGCTGGTGCCGGCTTTCGTCACGTCGGAACTGAAGACCGCGTTCCAGATCGGCTTTGCAATCTTCATCCCCTTCCTGATCATCGACATGGTGATCGCCAGCGTGCTGATGGCGCTGGGCATGATGATGGTATCGCCGGCTATCGTATCGCTGCCGTTCAAGCTGATCCTGTTCGTGCTCGTCGACGGCTGGGCACTGCTGATCGGCTCGCTCGCGCAGAGCTTCGTGACCTGAGGCCGGCATGACGCCCGAAACCTTCATGACGCAGGCCCGGCTGGCGATGGAGACCCTGCTGATGGTCGCCGGCCCGCTGCTGCTGGTCGCGCTGGCTGTCGGCCTCGTGGTCAGCATCTTCCAGGCGGCGACCCAGATCAACGAGACCACGCTGTCGTTCATACCGAAGCTGGTCGGCATTATTCTCGTCATCGTCATCGCCGGCCCGTGGATGCTGACGGTGATGCTTGATTTCATGCGGCGCTCCATTACCGGCATACCGGGCATGGTCGGCTAGCTCGCTCGGCCACGAGGATCGGCTGCCATGGTCAACTTCAACAGCGCCGAGCTCAATGCCTGGATGGTCGCGCTGCTGTGGCCGGCTACGCGCCTGCTCGCCGTGATCAGCGTCACGCCCATCTTCGGCCATGCCAGCGTGCCGGTGCGGGTGAAAGTCGGGCTCGGCCTGCTGCTGGCCATGGCCATCGCGCCGGGACTGCCGCCCCTGCCCGAGGTCGCGCCGTTCTCCGGCGACGGCATCATGATCCTGCTGCAGCAAATGCTGATCGGCCTCTGCATCGGCTTGTCGATGCGCCTCGTCTTCGCCGCCGTCGAGATGGCCGGCGAACTGATGGCCTTGACGATGGGTCTGTCGTTTGCGGCCTTTTTCGATCCGCTGTCGCGCAGCCATGCGTCGCCGGTCAGCCAGATGTTCAGCTGGCTGGCGCTGATGGTCTTCGTCTCGTCCAACCTGCACCTCGCCCTGCTGGCGGCCGTGGCCGACAGCTTCCACGCGCTGCCGATCTCGGCGCTGCCGATGGGAACCGGCCTGTTCAGGATGGTGGCTGCCACTGGCGGCAAGGTGTTTGCGATCGGCCTGCAACTGGCCTTGCCCGTCATCGCGGCCCTGCTCGTGACCAACCTCGCGCTCGGCATCCTGACCAAGGCCGCGCCGCAGCTGAACCTGTTCGGCATCGGCTTTCCGATCACGCTCGCTGCAGGCTTTCTGATGATCGGACTGGTGCTGCCCTACCTGACCCAGCCGCTGCTGCGCGCGATGGAGGACGCGCTGGCAGGACTGGCCCAGATGGTACGCTGACAGTGCGCCGAAGGTGCGCCGAGGGTGCGCCGAGGGTGCGCAAATCGTGCGCTGAAGTTGTGCCGGATCTGCGCCGGGGATGACCAGCCTGCACCGCCGGTACCGAGCTCAGATCAGCGAAAACAGCGACAGCTGGGACACCGTCTTGAACGACTTCAGCGCCGCCTCCAGCGTCGTCTGCTGCTGGCTGAACTGGCTGATGGCCTGCGTGTAGTCGAGATCCTGCAGTGTGGATTTTGCCTGCGCATAGTAAACGTCGCGCGCCGAGCCGGCCGTGTCGAGCGCCTCGATCTCCTTCTGCTGCGCGCCAATGCCGGCGCGCGCCGACAGCACGCGGTCGAGCAGTGCGCCGAGCGCATTGCCCGCCGCCACGCCGCCGGCCGCCAGCGCCGCCTGTGCCGCCGGCGTCGACGTCGGCGAGGCCAGCGCGTCGGACCAACTCCGGAGCGTGGTGAAGATGTCCTGCTTCGTTCCCGGGCCCGACGGCGTGCCGGTGTCGATCGCCTCGAAAATCTGCTGGCCGCTCACCGACGTGGTTACGCGGCGGCTGCTGTCGACCTGCAGCGAGCGCTGGCCGCCGTCGCCCTGGAAGGCGGCGCCGGTCGCGGTTTTCACGTACGCCGGCAGACCGACCTGGAAGCCGGAGAACATGAAGTTACCCATGCCGTCCTTGCTGTTGGCCAGCGCCAGCATCTGGTCGATCTGTCCGTTGAGCTCGACGGCCAGATAGCCGCGTTGCGCGTCGTCGAGCGAACCGTTGCCTGCCTGAACCAGCAGTGTCTGGATGTCCTGCACCAGATCGGTCAGGCTGCCCAGCACGCCTTCCTGCTCGCGCAGGGCATTGCCGGCATTGACGCGGTTGGCGGCAAACTGCGTATTCATCGCCTGCCCCTGCTCGAGGTTCAATACCTGCGAGGCGCCGATCGGATCGTCGGCCGGCGTCAGGATGCGTCGCCCGGTGGCGATCTGCTGCTGCGTGTTGACGAGGCCCGACTGCAACTCGGAAATGCGCGCCTGTCCGGCGCTGAACAGGGTGTTGGTGCTGATTCTCATTGATCGTCTCCGGCAGCTGCCGTCAGCGTCCGAGCTGCAGCAGGATGTCGAACAATTCGCCGGCCGTCTGCATCAGCTTGCCGGCCGCCTGGTAAGCCTGCTGGTAGCGCAGCAGGTTGCCGGCCTCCTCGTCGAGGTTGACGCCGGACTCGCCCTGCTGCGCAGCCACGGCCTGCGTGAAATAGGTCCCGGCTGCGGCGCTGGTGACCTGCAGCTCGCGCGTCTTGTTGCCGACATCGGCCACCAGCGACGCATAGGCGCCCTGGAAGTGCGTGCTGCGGCCGGCGACCGTCATCGCCCCCTGCAGGTCAGCGATCAGCGCCATGTTGCGGGCATCGCCGCTGCCGCCGGCATTGGGCTCGATGCGGAAGCGGTCACCATCGGCAGGTGCGCCGGACAGGGTGAACTGCATGCCGGAAAACGTGTAGGTCGCGCCGGCGACGAATGGCGGGGCCGCGCCCGGCGCATAGGTGGTGGTGGTGCCGTTGGCCGTGACCGTCACCGGCACAGCCGGAAAGCCGCTCAGTGCGTTCGCGCCGCTGGCGTATTGCAGCGTGACCGGGGCGGCGATGTTCGCCGGCAGGAAGCCGGCCTCGACGCGCCCGGCGCTGATCGTGCCGCTGCCGGCGTTGGCTGGCAGCGGCTGCGCGCGCACCGGCGCGGCGGCGGCCAGCAGCGACGGCTCCTTCAGCAGTACCTGCAGGCCGCTGGCGCCGCCGGCCGTCGGCCGGATCAGGAAGCTGTCGCTGGTGGCCGGCGTGCCCGTCATGGCCAGCGTGATGCCGTCGACCGTCTGCGGCAGGCTGGCATGGGTCGTCGTCGTGTTGTCCGACAGCCGGGTGAGGTGGTAATTCGTGCCGTCGAACTGCAGACGGTAGTCGCTGGCCGTCAGCTGCGAGGCGTCGGCAATCGTCGCCGCCGGCAGGCCGCTGCCAGTGTTGTCGCGGCTGGCGGAGACCAGCGGCTGCGGCCGGCTGAACAAATCGCCGCCCATCGCCGAGGACGGCGTCTGGCCAAGCCGGTGCTGGGCATTCACCGTGTCGGCCAGCGCAATCGCGACACGCCCGAGCGCATTCTGCGTGGCGTCGAGCGTGCGGGCGCGGAACTCGAACAGGCCGCCGAGGCGGCCGCCCGGCAGCGCAGTCTCGGCCAGCAGCGTGGTCTTGTCCTTAGACACATAAGCGACTTGCGTGCGCGTGCTGTCGGTAGGCGAACTGGTCGCCGCCAGCGAATAGGCCCTCGCGCCCACTACCAGCGGCTGGCCGTTGCCGATGAAGACGTTCGCGCTGTTGCCCTGACCGACGACGGTCACGCGCACTTCCTTGCCGAGTTCCTGGATCAGCCGGTCGCGCTGGTCGAGCAAGTCGTTCGGCGGACGGCCCTGCGCGGCGGTCGTCGCCTTCTCGATCGCGTCATTCAGCTGGCCGATCTGGCGCGCATAGGCATTGATCGCCGACACGCTCGCCTCGATCTCGCCGTTGATGCCGGAGCGGATCTCGGCCAGCTGGGCGTCCAGTCCGTTGAAGCGCGCCGCCAGCGACTCGGCTGACGACAGCAGCGATTGCCGCGCGGCGGAGTCGTTCGGCAATGCCGCGAGGTTCTGCACGCTCGAAAAAAAATCCTGCAGCGCCGGCGACACGCCGGCGGCGGGGTCGGCCAGCAGGTTGTCGATGCGGCGGATCTGCGCGTAATAGGTATCGAGACTGCTCTTGCTCACCTGCGCGCCCAGCACCTGCGTATTCAGGAATTCGCTGGTCACGCGCGTCACGCCGGTCACCTCGGTGCCTTTGCCGACGAAGCCGTAGCCGCTGTTCTGCCCCGCCACCGCGCCCTGCGTGACGACCTGCAGCGTGTAGCCGGCAGTGCCGGAGTTGGCGATATTGTGCCCGGTGGTCGCCAGACCCACCTGGGCAGCAGCGAGTGCGCTTTGGCCGATGGAGAGGATGTTGGTGGTCATGGTCGGATCCGTGGGGTGGTCATGCCGGTTACGGATGATGGGCGGAGATGTTTAGGCGGTCGAGGCACGGTGGCGGTGAACTGGCGGATTTCGCCTGCGGCTCTATCCGCCCTACGGCACTTGAAGCGATTGTTGGCACGGCGGATTTCGCCTGCGGCTCTATCCGCCCTACGGCACTTGAAGCGATTGTCGGCACGGCGGATTTCGCCTGCGGCTCTATCCGCCCTACGGCACCTGCAATCATTGTCGGGACGTAGGGCGGGTAGAGCGAAGCGAAACCCGCCGTCGCCAACTCACACCTTCGCCAGCACCCCCTTCAGCTTCTGCGCATACAAGGGATCCGTCGCATACCCGGCCTTCTGCAAAGCCTCGGCAAACCCGTGCCCGTCGGTCG
>JAMNXS010000037.1 GCA_023653025.1 Burkholderiaceae bacterium | reverse complement strand
CGCCGCAGATCGACGGCCTGCACCGACAGGCTGGCGGCAAAAGCGGTATGCGGCACCGGCTCGAGGGCGTCCAGATCGACGGCATCGCGCAGGAAGCGCCAGCGCCAGTAGCCCAGCTCCGCCGCGGCGGTGCGAACCGACTCGGCAGCATGAAACACGCCCGGATCGGCCACGCTGCGAAAGCGGCTCCCGCCGGCGCGCGGCGGGTAGCGGAATGGGGTGGCCAACAGATAATCCAATCCCTCGGCGTCGCTTCGCAGCGAGGGCTTGGAGCGGTCGAGCAGCGTCTCCAGCAGATCCTGCTCTTCGCGGGTATCGACCAGCTTCATCGTCGCGGCAATGTGCTGCGACTCGACCATGCGCCACGCGCTGCCGCGCCAGCGACGGGCCTCAGACGAGACCGCGGCTGGCGTCCAGGTAGTGAACGACACGCACCAGTCCTTCGGCGGTGGGGAGAAGATCGATCGGGCGGCTGCCGAGCGCAAGGTTGTGGCTGGCCAGCCATTGCCGCGCGGTTTGCTGGTTGCCGACGATGGAATCCAGAGAGCGGAACACGCGCACGAACAGCAGCGCCAGTTCCCATTCCTTGCGCCGCTGGTCGAGCCGGTAATCGCCGCTGTACAGGCGCGTGATGGTGGCGGCGCTGACGCCGAGGATTTTCGCCAGCAGGGCGTGCGAGATGTCGAGGCGATCCGCCGCCCGGACGACCGCTTTGCCCAGCACGGAGGCCGCCTCGGGCCGCTCGGACGAATCTTGCGTGTATGCAGTCATTCGAAGCCTTTCTTCAGAAATTTTATTTTAGTTTTATTTCCGAAGAAATCACGTCCGCTGTAGCGTAACTTGGACTGTGTCAGTCGTCCGCACCCGGATCCAGTCCGGGAAACAGCACGTCGGTGAATCCGAAGCGCGAGAAATCCCGCACCCGCATCGGGTACAGCACGCCGATCAGGTGATCGCACTCGTGCTGGACGACGCGCGCATGGAAGCCGTCGACCTCGCGCACGATCGGCTGGCCCGACGGATCGACGCCGCGGTAGCGCAGCCGCGTATGGCGCGGCACGACGCCGCGCAGCCCGGGCACGGACAGGCAGCCTTCCCAGCCGTCCTCCATGTCGTTCGACAAGGGTTCCAGCACCGGATTGAGCAGCACGGTCTCGGGTACCGGCGGGGCGTCCGGGTAGCGTTCGTTCTGCTTGAAGCCGAAGATCACCAGTTGCAGGTTCACGCCGATCTGCGGCGCAGCCAGCCCGGCGCCGTTGGCCGCGTGCATCGTGTCAAACATGTCGGCGATCAGCGCGTGCAGCTCGGGTGTATCGAACTCGGTCACGGGCTCGGCGATGCGCAAGAGGCGCGGGTCGCCCATTTTCAGGATGTCGCGGATGGGCATGCTTTCTCCATTGTGCTTGAGCGATTGTTCAAAGTCGCTGGATCCTGACTTTCGTCAGGATGACGCATTGTTTCGTCAGGATGACGAATTGTTGGCTGGCGCTCGGCTCATGCGCAAGAGGTCGGACAAGGATGGGCAAGCCCTACCCACGCTGATTCAGCCACTCGGAAAACGCTGCTCTCGTCTCCGGATGCTGGAGACCAATCTCGACCGATGCCTGCAGGTAGCCGAGCTTGGAGCCGCAGTCGAAGCGGCGGCCGTGGTAGCGGTAGGCGAGCACGGTTTCGTACTGCATCAGCGCCTCGATGCCGTCGGTCAGCTGGATCTCGCCACCGGCGCCCTTGCCCAGCCGCTCGAGGCAGGAAAAGATGCGGTTGGTCAGCACATAGCGGCCGACCACGGCCAGCGTCGACGGCGCAACCTCGGGCGTGGGCTTCTCGACGATGCCCTTCACTTTTTCCAGTCGCTCGCCGAAAGGCTCGGTGCTGACGATGCCGTACTGCTTCGTGTGCTCGCGCGGCACGTCCTGCACGCCGAGGATGCTGGCCTGCTCGCGTGCGAAGGCGGCGGTCATCTGCGCCATCACGCCCGGCCCGCCGGCCTCGCCCTGCATGAAGTCGTCGGCCAGCAGTACCGCAAACGGGTCGGCGCCGACGATGGGTCGCGCGCACAAGACCGCATGGCCGAGGCCGAGCGCCTGCGGCTGCCGGATGTACATGCAGTTCACGTGCTTTGGTATCACCTCGCGCACCATGTCGAGCAGCTTCTGCTTGTTGGCCGCCTCCAGTTCGGCCTCGAGCTCGTAGGCCTTGTCGAAATGGTCCTCGATGGCGCGCTTGTTGCGGCCGGTGATGAAGATCATTTCAGTGATGCCCGCCTCGACCGCTTCCTCGACCGCATACTGGATCAGCGGCTTGTCGACGATGGGCAGCATCTCTTTCGGCTGCGCCTTGGTCGCCGGCAGGAAGCGGCTGCCGAGGCCCGCCACCGGGAACACCGCCTTGCGGATCACATTGCTCATTCGGGAGACTCCAGAAGTTTCATCAAACCTGCCTCGTCGACGACGGGAACGCCAAGCTCCTCGGCTTTGGCCAGCTTGCTGCCGGCTTCCTCACCCGCGACGACATAACTTGTCTTTTTCGATACCGAGCCGGCGACCTTGCCGCCGGCCGCCTCGATCATCGCCTGCGCCTCGTCGCGCCGCAGTGTCGGCAGCGTACCGGTCAGCACGAAGGTCTTGCCGGCCAGATGGGTGACCCGCGGCCCGGGCTCGGACTCCTCCCAATGAATGCCGGCGGCGCGCAATTGCTCGATCAGTTCGCGGTTCAGCGGGTCGGCGAGGAAGCCGAGGATGGAACGCGCGACCACCGGGCCGATGTCATCGACCTCGAGCATCTGTTCCTCGGACGCAGCGAGCAGCGCATCGAGCTTGCCGAAATGGCCGGCCAGCGATTTTGCCGTCGATTCGCCTACATGGCGGATGCCCAGCGCATAGATGAAGCGCGCCAGCGTCGTGGCCTTTGATTGCTGCAGCGCGGCCAGCACGTTCTGCGCCGATTTCTGCGCCATCCGGTCCAGCTCGGCGAGCGTGACCAGGCCGAGCTTGTAGAAATCGGCCGGCGTGGCGACCAGCCCGCGCTCGACGAGCTGGTCGACCAGCTGTTCGCCGAGGCCCTCGATATCCATCGCGCGGCGCGAGACAAAATGCAGCAGGCCGCCCTTGCGCTGGGCCGCGCATTGCAGCCAGCCGCCGGAGCAGCGCGCGACCGCCTCTTCCTCCGGGCGCACGATCGGCGAGCCGCAGACCGGGCAGGCGACGGGCATGACGAACTCGCGCGCGTCGGCCGGCCGCCGCTCGGGCACGTTGGCCACCACCTCGGGAATCACGTCGCCGGCACGGCGCACGATCACGCTGTCGCCGATGCGGATGTCCTTGCGCCGCACCTCGTCCTCGTTGTGCAGCGTCGCGTTCGTGACAGTCACGCCGCCGACCGAGACCGGCGCCAGCCGCGCCACGGGCGTCACTGCGCCGGTACGCCCGATCTGCACGACGATATCCTGCACCGTGGTGGTCGCTTCTTCGGCCGGAAACTTGTGCGCCAGCGCAAAGCGCGGCGCGCGCGAGACGAAGCCCAGCGTGCGCTGCTGGTCGATGCGGTCGACCTTGTAGACGACGCCATCGATGTCATAGGGCAGCCCGGGACGCCTGACGCCGACGTCGGCAAAGAAGGCCAGCAGGCCATCGGCGCCCCGGACCACCGAGCGCTCGGCGCACACCGGAACGCCCAGCGCCCGGTACCATTCGAGCAGCGCCGAATGCGAGGCCGGCAGCGGCGCGCCGTCGAGGCGACCGATGCCGTAGGCGAAAAAGCGCAGGCTGCGCTGGGCGGTGATGCGCGGATCGAGCTGGCGCAGGCTGCCGGCGGCGGCATTGCGCGGGTTCGCGAACTCCTTCTGCCCGGCGTCGCGCTGGCGCTGGTTGAGCCGCGCAAAATCGGCCTTGAACATCAGCACTTCGCCGCGCACGTCGATCAGGGCCGGCGGCGTGGCCGTCTGCAGCCTGAGCGGGATCGAGCGCACGGTGCGGATATTCGCCGTCACATCTTCGCCGGTGCTGCCGTCGCCGCGCGTGGCGGCCTGCTGCAGCACGCCATCGACATAGCGCAGATTGATCGCCAGCCCATCGAATTTCAGTTCGCACGCATAGTCGATATCGTGCAGCGACTCGAGGCCCTCGCGCACGCGGCGGTCGAAGGCGCGAATGTCGTCATCCGCGAAGCCGTTGTTTATCGACAGCATCGGCACGTCATGCCGCACCTGCGCAAATTCCGGCAACGGCGCGCCGCCGACGCGTCCGGTCGGCGAGTCCGGTGTCTGCAGCTCGGGATGCGCCTCTTCCAGCTGCTGCAGTTCGCGAAACAGCAGGTCGTATTCGGCGTCCGGAATCGTCGGCTGGTCGAGCACGTAGTAGGCATGCGCGTGCCGGTTCAGCTCGCGCCGCAGCCAGTCGCTGCGGGCCGGAAAGTCGCCGGGGTCGGGCGCCGGCGACGGGCCGCCGAACAGGTCCTGCTGCCCCATCAGGCGAACAGGCGCTGCGCCCGCGTCGATCCGGCCGGAATGCCGGCCTGCTCCATCGCGCGGTAGAACTCGACGACCTGGCCGGCGATGGCAGCGAGCACGGCATCCGTCAGCGGCTGGCCATCGTCATCGACGACGGTGGCCGACAGGCGGTTGGCAAGCGATTTGGCATAGGCCGTCATGGCCTTGAAGCCGTCGCGGTCGGCCGCCACCAGCGCGACCGGCAGCAGCAGCGTGATCTGGCGGCTGGTCTCGTCGGCCGGATTGGCATTCGTGCTGACCGAAAACAGCAGCCCGCCATCGCCGTCGGGCATCACCAGCCTGCCGTCGGGGCGCAGTTCCATGCCCTGACGCTGCAGCGCAGGCTTGAGCGTGGTGATCATCCACGGCGCATTGTTGGAGCGCACATTGATCGACAGCTGAGCATCGAATTCCTGCACCTGCTGGTGCAGCGCGCGTGCGCGCGTCATCGTCCGGGCCATGTCGGGCAGTTCGGCACTGGCGCCCAGTTCGTCGGACAAGCGGTCGAGGCGCGAGGCCAGTTCAGAGAATTCAAGCTCGGTCAGCGCGCCGCTGCGGGTGGCAAGCTGTACGCCGACCTGAAGCGCGCTGTAGATCCCGCCAACGGCCACGGCCTCCCACTCGCCGGCCTCGTTCAGGCCGACCACCCGCACCGGCTTGCCGCCGACGAGACGCAGTTGCTGGAAGGCGGCGCCGACTTTTTCCCCGCGCAGCGGCGCATCGAGCGCCAGCGGTACGATGCAGTCGATGGCCGCGTCGAGCGGCGAGCGGCGGGCGGGCACGGAAGCAGGGGCGGCCCCGGCATTGGCGGCCTGGCTGCTGCCGCCGGCCTCGCCGGTCTCCGTGGTCTCTTCAGTCTGGTCGGCCTCGTCAGTCGGATCGCCTGCGGCCGCGGGATCGCGCTCGGCCGCTGCCGCCGGATCGATCAGGTCCGGGCCTTCGAAGGGGGTCAGCACCGGTTCCTGCCGCAGCCCTTGCGGACTGCCGTCTTGCATCAGCACGTCGTCCTGCGTGGTCGAAAACGCCTGCTCGACCGATTTCCGAGCGCGCCATTCCTGCCACTTGTTGTACGAGATGACTCCCACGACGATCGCACCGCCGATTGCCACCAGGCTTGCCTGCAACTCAGTCATTCAAACGCTCTTCCGACAATGTTCAATAAGGAAACATGGTAACCGACCTGTCCCGCGCGGAAGGCTTTTAGCCTGCCCACAACGGCGAAAATTCTTGCCATAGTGCAAGCTTCAGGGTTGCCCATCTTAAAAGTTGACCATAATCAATAGCCGCCGGTGTTTTGCCATTACGATAACTCTCGCCAACACTCAACAGGGAGGGATCCAGATGTCGAACCCATCGGAAATCAAGCTCAACGCGCTGACCATGCTGTCCGTCGGCCCCGTCGTCCGGCGCGTGCGGCACTGGTATTACAAACGTGCAGAGGAGCATTACCTGATCTGCGCCGCCGTCGAGCATGCCCGTGCCCGCGAAGCCGAAGAGAACGAATCCTATTACCAGAAGCGTGCCGCCATGGCTCGCTCCGCACGCTACTGGGATTAAGAACCGGCCGCGCCAGGCCGCCCTGCTTAGGCGGCCTGCTGCTCGGTCGCCAGATTGGCCGCCGATTCCATGTCCACGGCGACGATGCGGGACACGCCCTGCTCCTGCATCGTCACCCCGATCAGCTGCTGCGCCATCTCCATCGCGATCTTGTTGTGCGAGATGAAGAGGAACTGCGTGTAGGCCGACATCTTTTTCACCATGTTGCAGAAGCGCTCGGTGTTCGCATCGTCAAGCGGCGCGTCCACCTCGTCCAGCAGGCAGAACGGCGCCGGATTGAGCTGGAAAATAGAGAACACCAGCGCGGTCGCGGTCAGCGCCTTCTCGCCGCCCGACAGCAGGTGAATCGTCGCATTCTTCTTGCCCGGCGGCTGTGCCATCACCTGCACGCCCGAATCAAGGATCTCCTCGCCCGTCATCACCAGCTTCGCATTGCCGCCGCCGAACAGGATCGGGAACAGTTCGCCGAAATGCTGGTTGACCTTGTCGAAGGTGCCTTGCAGCAAGTCGCGCGTTTCGATGTCGATCTTCTGGATCGCGTCTTCCAGCGTCGTGATGGCTTCGACCAGATCGGCGTTCTGCGCATCCAGGAACTGCTTGCGCTCCGAGGCCTGCGCCAGCTCGTCCAGTGCGGCGAGGTTGACCGGTCCGAGCGCATTGATCGCATTCGTCAGACGCGTCACTTCGCCCTGCAGATAGGACGGACGCAGGTCGTCGGTCAGCTTCAGCGCCAGCGCCGCTTCGTCGGCCCCAGTGTTCTTCAGCGCCTCGTCGAACTGCTCCTGATTCAGGCGCGCCGCCTGCTCCTTCAGCTGCAACTCCACGATACGGTCGCGGATCGGCTGCAGCCCGCGCTCGGCGGCCAGCTTCGATTCGTCATGCGTGCGCATGCGCTGCGTCAGCTGATCGAGTTCGTGGCGCGCATGCGCGAGCGCCACTTCCTGCTCGCTGCGGCGCTCGAGCAGCGACTGCAGGCCCGCCTGCGCCGCCTGGTCGTCGAGCTGCTCCAGCTCGAGCGTGCCCTGCTCCATGCTCGCAAACAGCTGGGCTGACTGCTCCAGCGCGGTGGCGATGTTGCGCTTGAGTTCTTCGATGCGGGTCTCGTGCGAGCGCTGCGCGAACTCCGCCTGCTGCGCGGCCAGTTCCAGTTCGCGCAGCCTATCGCGGGCGCGGTTCAGCGCGGCCTCGCGCTCGAGATACACAGTCTGCCCGTCCTCGTGCGATTCCTGCACCTGGCCCAGCTCGATGTCGAGCTGCTCCAGTGCCTGCTCGGCCTCGGCCTGGATCTGCTGCTGCTCGGCCTCCTCGGCGGCGATCTCCGCGAGGTCGTTCTCGATCTGCGTGCTGCGCTGGGAAAAACGCTCAACCGCCTCGGTCAGCTTCAGCAGATCGATCTGCAGGCTGTGCAGCGTTTGCTGCAGCGCCGACACCTGCTGCGTCAGCTGCTCGAGCCGATGCGTGCCCTGGGTCAGGGCAGCATCGGCACGCACCGAGCGCTGGCGCGCCTCGTCGGCCAGCATCTGCTGTGCACGCACCTGCCGGATCAGGTTGTCGATTTCCTGCTGGCGAGCCAGCATGCCGTCCTGCTCGGAATCAGACGCATAGAAGCGCACCGACAGCTTGCCGATCAGGTGGCCTTCGCGCGTGACCAGCGTCGCACCCACCGGCAACTTCGCGCGCTCGGCCAGCGCGGCGGGTGCATCGTCGGCAATGAACACGTTGTGCAGCCAGTCCTGCAGCAGCGCGCGCAGGCCCGGATCATCGACCTTCATCATCGTCATCAGCGGCCTCAGGCCGGCCGGCGCCGCTTCCGCGGGGGCCGACGTGCCTGACAGCGAGCACAGCGACAGCTTGGCCGGCGGCGCGTCGCTGAAGAAGGCCCTCGACCAATCGAGGTTCGACACCTCGAGCGCGCCGGTGCGCTCGCGCAGCACCGCCTCCAGCGCCGTCTCCCAGCCCTGCTCGACGGCCAGCTTCTGCCACAGGCGCGGCAGCTTGCCGAGTTCGTGCTTGTTCAGCCAGGGCGCCACCTTGCCTTCGGTCTGCACGCTCTCCTGCAATTGCTTGAGGGCCGCGAGGCGGGCCTCGAGCTGGGCATGGTTGGCGGTCTCGGCATTGACAGCCTGCTGCGCGTCGCGTCGCTCCTGCTCCAGCCGGGGCAGCAGCTCGCGCGCGGCGGCGAGCTCGCCCTGGGCATGCTCGAGCTGCGCCTCCTTCTCGGCCGCTTGCGCCTTCAGGTTGTTCAGGTGCGCGGTGTCGGGCAGCGACAGCATGTTCTTTTCCTGCGCCAGCCGCTCGCGGCGCTGGCCGAGGCCGGACAGGATGTTCGATGCATTGCGCTGGTGTGCCGACTCGAGCTCGATGCGCTGCTGGACCTGCATGATCCTCGAGCGTGACTCGGTCGTCGCCAGCTGCGCGGCACGCCACGACTCCTCAATGGCCGGCAATTCGTCGTGACCGCCCTGCAGCGTCTGCTGCGCCTCGGCCACGCGCATGCCATGCTCGTCGAGCTCCAGCTCGGCCTGCGTCAACTCGTCCTGAAACTGCGTGCTCTGGCGCTGCCATTGCTCGCGCTGGGCCGACAGCGAGTTGAGCTGGGTCTGCAGCCGGCTGCGCGATTCGATCACGAACTTGATCTGCGCCTCGAGGCTGCCGATCTCGGAGTTGGTCTGGTACAGCGCGCCCTGCGCTTGGTGCATGCGGTCGCCGGCGGCGTAGTGCTCCTGGCGCAGGTGCTCGAGCTCGGTCTCGACATGGCGCAGCTTCGCGGTCTGCTCCTCGAGCTCGGTCTGCGCGCGCTCGATGTCGCGGAAAAATTTCTGCTGCTCGTTCGCCGCCTCGTTCTTGCGCAATAGCCACAGCAGCTTCTGCTTCTCTTCCTGATCGGACTGCAGCTCGTGGTACTTCTGCGCAACCTCGGCCTGCGCCTGCAGCTTGTCGACGTTCCCGTTCAGCTCGCGCAGAATGTCCTCGACCCGCTGCAGGTTCTCGCGCGTGTCCTGCAGGCGATTCTCGGTTTCGCGGCGGCGTTCCTTGTACTTCGATACCCCGGCGGCTTCCTCGAGAAAGATGCGCAATTCTTCGGGACGCGCCTCGATGATGCGCGAGATCATGCCCTGCCCGATGATCGCGTAAGCGCGCGGCCCGAGGCCGGTGCCGAGGAAGATGTCCTGGATGTCGCGCCGGCGTACGGCCTGGTTGTTGATGAAATAGGTCGACGTGCCGTCTCGCGTGAGCGTGCGCTTGACCGAGATCTCGGCAAAGGTGCTCCACTGTCCGGCGGCCTTGCCGGCGCTGTTGTCGAACACCAGTTCGACCGATGCGCGGCCGGCCGGCTTGCGGTTAGTCGAGCCGTTGAAGATCACGTCCTGCATCGACTCGCCGCGCAATTCGGACGCCTTCGATTCGCCGAGCACCCAGCGTACCGCGTCGATGATGTTCGACTTGCCGCAACCGTTGGGGCCGACCACACCGACCAGCTGGCCGGGTACCTGGAAGTTGGTTGGATCGACGAAGGACTTGAAGCCTGACAATTTGATGGAGGTGAGCCGCACGCTTTTTCCGCTTATGAAAAGAGAAACCGGGCTTGGGGCCCGGCGGGTCGGTTTTTGAATCGCGCAATCATAACATCGGGGGGTGGGGATTCCGAGCTCTGCGTGGGGCAAATCGTTGGGTCGCGGGCATGGGCGCAAAGGTATAATCCGGCCGCGAACCCCGATGAAAACACAGCACAATCCCCCGTGAACCCCCTGCTCGCAAAACTCCAGCCTTATCCTTTTGAAAAGCTGCGCCAGCTGTTTTCCGGCGTGACGCCGAATCCCGCGCTTGCGCCGATCAGCCTCGGCATCGGCGAACCGAAGCATCCGACTCCGGCCTTCATCCAGCAGTCGCTGGCCGACAATCTCGGCGGCCTCGCGACTTATCCGACCACCGCCGGCAGCGACGCGTTGCGTGCAGCCATCTGCCACTGGCTCGAGCGTCGCTACCAGCTGCCGGCACTGAACCCGGCGACCGACGTGCTGCCGGTGAATGGCTCGCGCGAGTCGCTGTTCGCTCTGGCACAGGCCGTTATTGACCCGGCGGCCAAGTCCGTCGTGGTCTGCCCGAATCCGTTCTACCAGATCTACGAAGGGGCGGCCTTCCTCGCCGGCGCCGAGCCTTTCTTCGTGAACTCGGATCCCGCACGCAATTACGCGCCGGACTTCTCGGCCGTGCCGGTCGAGGTCTGGCCGCGCGTGCAACTGCTGTTCATCTGCACGCCGGGCAATCCGACCGGCGCGGTGCTGACGCTCGACGACTGGAAAGCGCTGTTTGCGCTGTCCGACAAGCATGGCTTCGTGATCGCCGCCGACGAGTGCTACTCGGAGATCTACTTTGGTGACAGCAAGCCGCTCGGCGCGCTGGAAGCGGCACACCAGCTCGGCCGCGGCTACGAGCGCCTGATCGCGTTCTCCAGTCTGTCGAAGCGCTCGAACGTGCCCGGCATGCGCTCGGGTTTCGTGGCCGGCGACTCCGCCCTACTCAAGCAGTTCCTGCTGTATCGCACTTACCATGGCAGCGCGATGAGCCCGTCGGTGCAGGCAGCGTCGATCGCCGCGTGGAACGACGAGGCGCATGTCGAGCAGAACCGCGCCCAGTACCTCCGCAAGTTCAGGCAGGTCACGCCAATGCTGGCCGAGGTGCTCGATGTGGCGCTGCCCGATGCCGGCTTCTACCTGTGGGCGAAAGTCGATAAGCTTGCGGCCATCACCGACACCGAATATGCGAAGCGCCTGGTCGCCGAATATAATGTGACCGTTTTGCCGGGCAGCTATGTTGCGCGCGACGCGCATGGCATCAACCCCGGCGCAAACCGCATACGCATGGCGCTGGTCGCCGAAGTCGATGAGTGCATTGAAGCCGCGCGTCGCATCGTCGAGTTCACGCGCAAGCTGGCCAATTCCTGATCCCCCTGACCTCCTGAGACAACATGACTCAACAACTGCAAAGCCTGATCGACAGCGCCTGGGAAGAGCGCGCCAGTTTTTCACCGAAATCCGCACCGGCCGACGTCCGTAACGCCGTTGCCGCCGTGCTTGAGCAGCTGAATCAGGGCACGCTGCGCGTCGCCCAGAAAGACAGCGGCAGCTGGGTCGTCAACCAGTGGGTGAAGAAAGCCGTACTGCTGTCCTTCCGGCTCGAAGACAACGTCGCCATTCCGGGCGGCGGCGGTATGCAGTTCTACGACAAGGTGCCGACCAAGTTCGCCAACTACACGGCCGACGACTTCGCCAAGGGCGGCTTCCGCGTGGTGCCGCCGGCGGTCGCACGCCGCGGCAGCTTCATAGGCAAGAACGTGGTACTGATGCCGTCTTACGTGAACATCGGCGCCTATGTTGACGAAGGTACGATGGTCGACACCTGGGCAACCGTCGGCTCCTGCGCGCAGATCGGCAAGAACGTTCACCTGTCCGGCGGCGTCGGTATCGGCGGCGTGCTGGAGCCGATGCAGGCCAACCCGACCATCATCGAGGACAACTGCTTCATCGGCGCGCGCTCGGAAGTCGTCGAAGGCGTGATCGTCGAGGCAAACTCGGTGATCTCGATGGGCGTTTACATCGGCCAGTCGACCAAGATCTACGATCGCGCCACCGGCGAAGTGAGCTACGGCCGCATTCCCGAAGGCTCGGTCGTCGTCTCCGGCAACCTGCCGTCGGCCGACGGCAAGTACAGCCTGTACTGCGCCGTGATCGTCAAGCGGGTGGATGAGAAGACGCGCGCGAAGACCTCGATCAACGAGCTGCTGCGGGATTGATTCTTCATGGTGGATTTCGCCTTCGGCTCTATCCACCCTGCGACTGATCGCAAGTTCGTAGGGCGGATAGAGCGAAGCGAAATCCGCCGTCTTCCACCATGATCACCCTCTACGGCATCCCCAACTGCGACACCGTGAAGAAAGCCCGCGCGTGGCTGGACACGCAGGGTGTCGCCTACACCTTCCACGACTTCAAGAAGGCCGGCCTCGATCAGGCGACCGTCGCCACCTGGCTGAAACAGGTACCATGGGAAATGCTGGTGAACAAGAAAGGCACGACCTGGCGCGGCCTGCCCGACGACAGAAGGGCTGCCGTCGTCGATGCCGCCGGCGCGACCCAACTCATGCTGGAGAACACCAGCGTGATCAAGCGCCCTGTCCTCTGCACGAACAACCAGGTGCTGGTCGGCTTCGACCCTGCCCTCTTTGAGAAAATCCTGCGAGCATGAGCCCAACCCTTGCGCTGACCGAAGAACTGATCTCGCTGCATTCCGTCACGCCGGCCGACGGCGGCTGCCAGCTGAAGATGGCCGAGCGACTGTCGCCGCTGGGCTTTGCATGCGAAACGATTGCCTCCGGCGACGTGACCAACCTGTGGGCTCGGCGCGGCAATGCACAGCCGCTGCTGGTATTCGCCGGCCATACCGACGTAGTGCCGACCGGTCCGCTCGAGCGCTGGAGCTCCGAGCCGTTCACGCCTACGCATCGCGACGGCAAGCTCTACGGTCGCGGCGCGGCCGACATGAAGACCTCGCTCGCCGCCATGGTCGTTGCGGTCGAGGAGTTCGTCGCCGCTCATCCGGGCCACAAGGGTTCGATCGGCTTCCTGATCACCAGCGATGAAGAAGGCCCGGCGATCGACGGCACCGTGATCGTCTGTAACCAGCTGAAAGCGCGCGGCGAGCAGCTCGACTACTGCATCGTCGGCGAACCGACGTCGGTGAAGCAGATCGGCGACACCATCAAGAACGGTCGCCGCGGCACGATGTCCGGCAAGCTCGTCATCAAGGGCGTGCAAGGGCATATCGCCTACCCGCACATGGCGAAAAATCCGATTCATCTGGCGATGCCCGCGCTGGCCGAGTTGGCCGCCATCGAATGGGACAAGGGCAACGAATACTATTCGCCGACGTCGTGGCAGGTGTCGAACATCCACGCCGGCACCGGCGCGTCGAACGTGATTCCGGGCGAGTGCGTGGTCGACTTCAACTTCCGCTTTGCGACCGCGAGCACGGTCGAGGGCTTGCAGAAGCGCGTGCACGAGGTACTCGACAGGCATGACCTGAACTACGAGCTGAAATGGACCGTCGGCGGCCTGCCCTTCCTGACGCCGCGCGGCGAACTGAGCAATGCACTATCGTCGGCCATAGAGGCCGAAACCGGCATCGCGACCGAGCTGTCGACTTCGGGCGGCACGTCGGATGGGCGCTTCATCGCGCAAATCTGCCCGCAGGTGGTCGAGTTCGGTCCGACCAATGCAAGCATCCACAAGGTCGATGAGCATATCGCCGTCTCCGAGATCGAGCCGCTGAAGAACATCTATCGGCGCACGCTGGAAAATCTGCTCACCTGAGTGTTCATGGGCCACCGATAACTCATCAAGCTTCAGAACCTCCGCCGCCGGAGCGTTACCGAACTGCCTTTCACACCTGTAGTGAAAGGAGTTCAGTATGAGCGTACCGTCCCCCGGCAACCCCATCCCGGGCATGTCTTCACCCACCACGACCGCTGCGCCCAAGGGGACCGACAAGCGGCTGTCCGACACCCCCACCGAAACAAACCCGCCCTCATTGCAGACGCTTTCCGCGAAGCGCCACGATGCATTGCTTCAGATTCTGCAAGAGGCGGATGCGTTGCCCCCGGAAGCCCTGATGCAGTCTGACTTGCCTGAACAGGCGGATCGCTTGCTGGCCGAGATCAATGCGGGCAGAAACACGCCTGCTGCGACGAAGCTCAGCAGACGCTTCCAGTGGTTCGACAAAGCCGATGCCGTCAACCGTCTGTTGGCAAAGCTGGAGAATGCAGAGCGTCGAGGCGACATCCCCACGCCTTACCCGATCGACAAAGACCCACTTGGACTCGAGGCGTGGGCGGCGCAGCACAACTCGGAGGACCTTGCTGCGGTCGCCAAGGAATGCCCGCAACTGCGAGGCGCGCTGTGCGTGTACTTGGACAATTCAGGCATCAATCACCTGGCCCGGACTTTCCACGCTGGCAAAAATATCGACTTCGAGCTCGATCTTCGCTCGAGAAAGACATGGCGACTGTTCCCGGCTTATGATGCCGTTCACCATGGCCCGCCAGCCAATTTCATCGTGCTGATGAAGTGCGCGCTGTTTCTGAGCAAGCCCGAGGAATCCGTTCCTCAGGTAGAGCGAAGCCTCGAAGAATTCATCGATATCAGACCAGAGAATGAGGTCGCCAGCCTGATTCAGTATTGCAAAGCATGGTCTTGGCCGGATACCGTTGCCATGGTCCCTGAAAGCAAGGCGTTCTACGCGGAATCAACGCAACATAACCCGGTTGAACACATGCTATTCGACCTCATCGCGCCGATCGTGGCGACCCACCCCACCAAGTCGGGATTGCTATCGATGATGGCGGACGTGAACCCGTCAAGACTGGCCTGGGCCATGAAGCCATTAAATTTCAAGCCCACGGACGCGATGATCGCCAATGCACAAACCCCTGAAGGCCGGGAAGTGCTTCGCCAGATGAACAATCGTCACTAGGAGCCTGTCGGGCATTACGCTGATTGTCCGTCACCCCTGCCGATCCGGTATCCTTGCGGCTTTGAACCTTCACGCCCCTCCGGGGGCAGCCGCAATGCCCGCCCCTTTCCAGACCCTGCGCGATGTGCTGCGTCACGCCGTCACGCGCTTCAATTCCGAAAAACTCTTTTTCGGCCACGGCTCCGACAACGCATTCGACGAAGCGGCCTACCTGCTGCTGCACACGCTGAAACTTCCGCTGGACCGGCTCGATCCTTTCCTCGACGCGCGCCTGACCGAGCAGGAAATCAGCACCCTGCTCGCGCTGATCGAGCGCCGCGTTCAAGACCGCGTGCCGGTCGCCTACCTGACCCAGGAGGCGCTGCTTGGCCACTACCGTTTCTATGTTGATGAGCGCGTGATCGTACCCCGCTCATTCATCGCCGAGCTGATTCCCGAACAGTTCCAGCCCTGGGTCGGCGATCCGGAAGCCGTGACGAACGTGCTCGAACTTTGCACCGGCTCCGGCTGCCTCGCGATCATGCTCGCTGACGCCTTCCCCAATGCGCAGGTCGATGCGGTGGACTTGTCAACCGATGCGCTCGAGGTCGCACGGAAAAATGTTTCCGATTACGAGCTTCAGGACCGGATCACGCTACATCATTCGGACTTGTACGACGCGCTGCCGGCGAGGCGATACGACCTGATCGTCACCAACCCGCCGTATGTGAACAGCGAATCGATGGCGACGCTGCCAGCAGAGTACCGCGCCGAGCCGCAGATGGCGCTGGCCGGCGGCAAGGACGGCATGGATCTGGTGCGACGGATCGTCGCAGGAGCGAAAGACAGGCTGACGCCGGAAGGCGTGCTGCTGGTCGAGATCGGCAACGAGTTTGCGTATGCGGAAGCGGCGTTTGCGGACCGGGAGCTGACCTGGCTCTCGACCAGCGCGGGGGATGAGGCGGTGTTTCTGCTGACAGCTGATCAGCTGTAGTCGCGATGTAAACGTGGATCCCGGCTTCCGCCGGGATGACAAGTCAAATGCTGCCGGCCGTTTTATCGTCGTGCCAGCGAAAGCTGGGACCCATCGCCGCACCCCTGATACCCATCCATGATCCGCCTCCAACAACTCACCCTGATGCGCAGCACCAAGCCGCTGTTCGAGCAGGCCGACCTGACCATCAACCCCGGCGAGAAAGTCGGCCTGATCGGCGCCAACGGCACCGGCAAATCGACGCTGCTCGCGATGCTTCGCGACGAACTGCATCCGGACAACGGCAGCATCGACTTTCCGAAGCAATGGCGGATCGCGCACGTCGCGCAGGAAACGCCGGCACTCGATCGTGCGGCGGTCGACTACGTGATCGACGGCGACGCCGCGCTGCGCTCGGTCGAAAACGAACTGTCGCTGCTCGAAGCGCAAGACGGCGAGGCCGACGGTCATCGCATCGGAGAACTGCACGCAACGCTGGCCGACGCTGACGCCTACACCGCGCGCTCGCGCGCCGAGCAGCTATTGGTCGGCCTCGGCTTTTCCGAAGAACAGATGAACCGCCCCGTGGCCAGCTTTTCCGGCGGCTGGCGCATGCGGCTGAACCTCGCGCAGGCGCTGATGTGCCCGTCCGAGCTGCTGCTGCTCGATGAGCCGACCAACCACCTCGACCTCGACGCCATCCTGTGGCTGGAAGACTGGTTGAAGCGCTACCCCGGCACGATGATCGTGATCTCGCATGACCGCGATTTCCTCGACGGCGTAACCCAGGTCATCGCGCACATCGACGAGCGCAAGCTGAAGCGCTACTCCGGCAACTACAGCGCGTTCGAGCGGCAACGCGCCGCGCAGCTGGAACTGGCGCAGGCGATGCTGGAAAAGCAGCAGCGCAAGCGCGCGCACCTGCAATCCTTCATCGATCGCTTCAAGGCGAAGGCTACCAAAGCCAAGCAGGCGCAGAGCCGGGTGAAGGCCCTGGCGCGCATGGAAGAGCTCGCTCCCTTGCGCGCCGCCGCGGAATTCTCGTTCGAGTTCCGCGAACCGGAGCGTGCGCCGAATCCGCTGCTGGTGCTGGACAAGGTCGATGCCGGCTATCGCGGCACTGACGGGGAAGCAAAGATCATCGTCCGGGGCATCAATTTCGCACTGCAATCAGAGCAGCGCATCGGTCTGCTTGGCGTCAACGGTGCCGGCAAATCGACGTTCATCAAAACCATCGCCGGCGACCTTCCCCCGCTGCACGGCGTCTCGCGGCTCGGCAAGGGCCTCGTGGTCGGCTATTTCGCGCAGCATCAGCTGGAGATGCTGCGCCCCGACGACAGCCCGCTGATGCATCTGATGCGCATCGCGCCCGATGTGCGCGAGCAGGAGCTGCGCGATTTCCTCGGCAGCTTCAACTTCCCCGGCGAGATGGTGAAGAGCCCGATCGCACCCTTCTCCGGCGGCGAGAAGGCGCGGCTGGCGCTGGCGCTGATCGTCTGGCAGCGGCCCAACCTGCTGCTGCTGGACGAGCCAACCAACCATCTCGATCTAGAAACGCGCGAAGCGCTGACCGAAGCGCTCGCACAGTTCGATGGCACGCTGGTGCTGGTCTCGCACGACCGTCACCTGCTGCGCGCAACGACCGATGAATTCCTGATTGTCGCCGATGGCAAGCTGTCGCCGTTCGATGGCGACCTCGATGATTATCGCGACTGGCTGTTCAAGGCCAAGGCCGAGATGGCTGCCGCAGCCACAGAACCATCAGCGAACATAGAACCGTCAACCGACCGCAAGGAGCAGAAACGGCTGGAAGCGCAAGAGCGCCAGCGCCAGTCAGCGTTGCGCAAGCCGCTCGAAAAGCGCTTGATCAAGCTTGAGTCGGAAATGAGCGATCTTCAAAACGAAAAGCTGCTGATCGAAACAACGCTGGCTGACAGCGCTATCTATGAAGCGAGCCGCAAGGACGAACTGAAGCAGCTGCTGGACAAGCAAGTCGTCTGCCATCAGGCTCTGGGCAAGCTCGAAGACGAATGGATGCAACTGCAGGAAGCACTTGAAAAAATTCAGGCCTGACAAAGAGCCTGTCAGCGGAGGAACCCATTATCCGGATGCGGGACTGAGCTTGCGTTTTCCACAACCCGCCAGAGTCCCGCATGCATCTCCATTCTGCTCCACGCATTCACGCTGCATTTCCGGCAGCCCCCACCACCAAAGCCCTGCTCGACCGGGCGAATCTGCTGCTTCTCCGCGCGATCGAATATGGCAACGAGCGCGAATCTCCCCAAAAAATCGACGAGGCCCTTCAGATGGGCGCAAGCATTCAGGGCGACGGCCGCTATGAATACCATCCCCTCGTCATCGCCGTGCGCAACAACCGGCCATGGGCGATATCCACCTTGATGATGCGAGGCGCCGACATTCCACTCACTCCGGATGACGGTGTCGATTTGCTGATGGAGGCGTGTCGGAACGGGCATGTCGAGATGGCAAAGGCATTGGTCCATGTTGCGCAATTCTCGGTCGGCTATGCGGATAACCATGGAAAAACTGCTCTTCATTATGCGGTGATTGCCGGTGAAGTGGAGATCGTGAACATGCTGATCAATGCCGGTGCCGATGTCGAGGCTTCAATCACCGGACTCGAAGCTCATGAATTGAACATTCTGTTTCCCTATGCCAATTTATATCTGGGCGATGAATTAACGCCATTGATGATCGCGGCCGGCACCGGGCTCGACGCTGTGGTCGATGCGCTTCTCGAAGCAGGCGCGAATCCGGCCGCAGGCGACTGCTCCCCGCTGATCATTGCATCGCGCGGGAATAATCATTCCATTTTTGCAGCGTTGCACAAGCACGGTGCGAGCCTGGCAACCTGCAAAAATGCGAATGGCCTCCAAGGGCTTGCGGCGTGTATCGATTCTCGTATGCCAGTGTGCTTCCTGCGAGAGCTTGTCGATGAACATGACTTCACTGACGACGAAGGCAAATCCCTGCATTCCCCTCTCGGTATCGCGATATCGCTGCAAAACCTGTCCGTTATTGAACTATTGATGGCCGCCGGCGCGCCGGTCGACAATCATGAGCAGTCTGACGCACTCGTCACCGTGTGGAATTCGACTTTGCCGAACGGCGTGAGTTCGTCGATCGCGGCAGAGCTGTTGACCGCCCGCGCCCCGGCCGTCATTAGAGCGGATGATCTTGACGGCTTCATCGGACTGCTTCAGGCGATCCTTGAAAAATGCCAGGATCCCCCAGCGCTTGCCAGCTTCGGAATCTTCACTTCCCTGCTCGGCCGGTGCAGGGAGCCACTGGAAACGCTCGCCAGACAGAAGCCACTGATGCACCCCCGGCAATGGGCGTTGGAGGCAGCGTGGATCTTTCAGCAGTCACTGCCCAACCTTGCCAATGATCTGGCCAAGGCCGGAGCCGGGGCCGCGCCAACGCCGGGTTCGGATTGGCGCAGCACGATGGAACAGCGGAAGTCCGCGCAGCTCGCTGCCCTGCTCGAGGGTTCGCAAAGACTCATCGATCACTGCATGCAAGGACTGACCGAGGCGACCACGCTGAAATTCTTCATCCGATGCGACCAGGAGGCCGCCGAGAGCATCGCGATGTCAAACTTCATCAAGGAGCGCATCTTGTCATCGACCGGCGCTCCGACTCCGATACTGCGACTCGTTCGCGACGCATGGATCAACGCGGCACGCCGGACCCAGGCGTGGAAGCCTGCCGGCACGGCCGTCGAAGACGGAAACCGCTTGCTGCTTGCCGTCGCGCACAATCTGATGCGCAAGGCCATCGATGACCTCGGCGCTCGCGATCTCTGGACCAACGCCTGTCTGGACATGTTGCGCCGGACACTGCCGATCGAGTCGCTGGCGCTGGGCAAGTTCTGCGCGGATCCGGCCGCGTGGTTGCGGAAATTCGAACATCGGCACGACCTTGGCGATCCGAACGGCATGCTGCCCGGTCGCATACAGACCGAGCTTGGTTTGCCCCTGGCGAGCTGCGAAGCCATCGTTGCCCGGTGGCGCGACGCGCTGCGGGCCGCGCGCTCGATGCGCTGGGGTACGCCGGGCGAATTGCATGCCATCCTCAAGCGCCAACTGGCAGCGAGCATTCCCGGCGCCTTGCTGGTCGGTCAGGGTGACCAATTCACGCCGCAGTCGGCACTGTTGATGCTGCCGCGCGCAGAGCGAGCCCTCGCGGCTCGCAAGCGCCCGGCAGAGCGCGAAGCGCCCGGCGCACCACGCGGCAAGGAGCCCCGAACCAGCGCGCCGGTCGAAGCGTCAGGCGCAGTGTCCGGGGCAAAGTCAAGCGCAGCGTCGAGTGAAGAGGCCAGCGAGGAGGGTCGCGAGGAGGGTCGCGAAGCGGCCAGCGAACAATCGGTAGACAGCTCCGCCGAGCGATCAAGCGACGACTCCGACTGACATCAGGCATTGATCGGGAATGCCGCATAATCGCGGCATGACACAGCCTGATCCGACGCCCGCCGAGGCCAGCCAACCGCTGGCTGGCATCTCCATTCTGGACCTCACCCGCCTGCTGCCCGGCCCCATGGCGACCATGCACCTGGCCGACATGGGCGCGACCGTGATCAAGATCGAGGACAAGGGCGCCGGCGACTACGCGCGCACGATGAGCCACGTGAAGCATCAGGTGTCGCAGCTGTTCATCGCGGTCAATCGCGGAAAGCAATTCGTGCGGCTTGACTTGAAGGACGGCGGCGACCGCGAGCGCTTTCTCGCCATGGTCGATGCGGCCGATGCGGTGATCGAGAGTTTCCGCCCCGGCGTGCTGGACAGGCTCGGTCTCGGCTGGGAGACCTTGAAGCGGCGAAAGCCGACGCTGGTGATGTGCGCCATCACCGGCTACGGCCAGCACGGACCGCTAGCGCAGGCCGCCGGCCATGACATCAACTACCTTGGCTATGCCGGCGTGCTGGCGCAGACCGCCGACGAGAACGGCCGCCCGGTGCTGCCCAACCTGCAGATCGCCGACCTGCTCGGCGGTGCGCAAACGGCGGTGCAAGGCATCCTCGCCGCGCTGCTCGCCGTGAAGATGGGCGGTCCCGGCCGCTTCGTCGATGTCGCGATGACCGACGCCGTCTTCGCGCATCACCTGATGCCGCTGCTCGCGCTGAACTGCGGCGGCCGCACAGCGGCACCCGCGCGCGATTTCCTGACCGGCGGCGTGCCCTGTTACGGCATCTACCGCTGCAGCGATGGCCGCTACATGGCCGTCGGCGCGCTCGAGCTGAAATTTTGGCAGACCTGCTGCGACGTCTTGCAGCGTCCCGACCTCAAGGACCGCCACTGGTCCATCGGGCAGGACATCGGCAGCGACGATGCGATGGCCGTGAAGGCCGAACTCGAGCGGATCTTCGCCACCCGAACGCAGGCCGACTGGGCCGCCCTTTTCGAGCCGGCAGATTGCTGCGTGACGCCGGTGCTCGACCCGACCGAGGCCGCCGCCCACCCGCAGATCGTCGAGCGCGGCATGGTTCGGCCGGCCAGCCACCCCACGGAGGGCGAATATCTTTCCACCGGCCCGGCCGTCCGTTTCTCATCCTGATCGCCGTTTTCAAGTTACGGAAAGCCGATTCAGCGATCAGCCCGAGGCGGCAACCATTATTAGGCTATAAATAGCCTATTTTCAACACAGAAATCTCCTTAAAAGCCCCATGGAATCAGGGGTTTGCAGCCTCTAATGCCCTACTACTTGCACCGTTGTGCATGTTAAACTCCGACCCGCGCGAAATGTGCGGTTGCAACCCTTGTTGATCGTCAACCGCCCACTTCTCGCCGGTGCCCGCTAGCCCGGGCCGCCGGAATTCCTTCCAGCGGCCCGGGCTAGCGCCCTGCACCTTCCATTTTGAAAAGAAATTTTCCTGGAGTTTTGATGAACGCCCCCATGAATCGACGGCAGTTCTTCAGGATCACCGCGGCCGGGTTGGGAAGCTCCACCCTCGCCGTGATGGGCCTGGCGCCTTCGGTGGCGCATGCCGAAATGCGCGCCTACAAGCTCGACCGCGCGACCGAAACCCGCAACACCTGTGCCTATTGCTCGGTCGGCTGCGGCATCCTGATGTACAGCACCGGCGACAAGGCCAAGAACGTGAAGGCCGAGGTCTTCCACATCGAAGGCGACCCCGACCATCCGGTGAACCGCGGCACGCTGTGCCCGAAAGGCGCCGGCATTCTCGACATGCTGCGCAGCCCGTCGCGCCTGAAGCGCCCCGAAGTTCGCCGTCCGGGTTCGGACAAGTGGGAGCCAATCGAATGGCACCAGGCGATCGACGAGATCGCGCACCTGATGAAGGCCGACCGCGACGCAAACTTCATCGCGAAGAACGCTCAGGGCCAGACGGTGAACCGCTGGCTCTCGACCGGCATGCTGTGCGCATCGGCCGGTTCGACCGAAACCGGTTACCTGACCCAGAAGATCACACGGTCTCTGGGCATGATCGCAATCGACAACCAAGCACGCGTCTGACACGCACCGACGGTGGCAGGTCTTGCCCCGACGTTTGGCCGTGGCGCGATGACGAATCACTGGGTCGACATCAAGAATGCCGACCTGATCTTGGTTATGGGTGGAAACCCGGCCGAGGCGCACCCGTGCGGATTCAAGTGGGTTGTCGAAGCAAAGGCACACAACAAGGCGAAGCTGATCGTCGTCGATCCGCGCTACACGCGCACGGCCTCGGTCTCGGACTTTTATACGGCCCTGCGGCCGGGCTCGGACATCGCTTTCCTTGGCGCGCTGATCAACTACCTGATCAGCAACAACAAGTATCAGGCCGAGTACGTGAAGGCGTACACCGACGCGACCTTTATCGTCGACAAGGGCTTCGAGTTCGTCGATGGCATCTACTCGGGCTATGACGCCGAGAAGCGCAAGTACGACCGCAGCAGCTGGTCCTATGCGAAAGGTGCCGACGGCTATGTGAAGACTGATCCGTCGCTGAAGGATCCGCGCTGCGTCTTCAATCTGATGAAGGCGCACTACAGCCGCTATACGCCGGAGATGGTCGAGCGCGTCTGCGGCACGCCGAAGGCGGACTTCCTGAAGGTCGCCGAGATGGTCGCCACCACGTCGGGCACGGATCGCACGATGACGATCCTGTACGCGCTCGGCTGGACGCACCATACCTATGGCGCGCAGATGATCCGTGCCGGTGCGATGGTGCAGCTACTGCTGGGCAACATCGGCCAGACCGGCGGCGGCATGAACGCGCTGCGCGGCCATTCGAACATTCAGGGCCTGACCGACCTCGGCCTGCTGTCGACCATGCTGCCGGGCTACATGAGCCTGCCGAAGGACGCGGAGCAGGACTACCAAAGCTACATCGAGAAGCGCGTAGCCAAGCCGGCCCGCAAGGACCAGATGTCGTACTGGCAGAACTACGAGAAGTTCCTGGTCAGCATGATGAAGGCCTGGTACGGTGACGCCGCGACCAAGGCCAACCACTGGGCCTATGACTATCTGCCGAAAGTCGACAAGGACCACGACATCATTCAGGTCTTCGACGACATGTATCACGGCAAGATGACCGGCTACATCGCCCAAGGCTTCAACCCGCTGGCGGCGTTCCCGAACAAGAAGAAGATCGGCGATGCGCTCGCGAAGCTGAAATTCCTCGTCGTGATCGATCCACTGGCGACCGAGACCTCGGAGTTCTGGTCCAATCACGGCGAGTTCAACGACGTCGATCCGGCCAAGATCCAGACCACGGTCTACCGCCTGCCCTCATCTCTGTTCGCCGAAGAAGATGGCTCGGTCATCAATTCCGGCCGCGTGCTGCAGTGGCACTGGGCCGGACAGAAGCCGGCCAATGACGCCAAGGGCGACGGAGAAATCCTCGCTGAGCTGTTCACGACCATCCGCTCGCTGTACAAGAAAGAAGGCGGCGCCTTCCCGGACCCGGTGCTGAACTTGACCTGGAACTTTGCCGATCCGCTGAACCCGACAGCCGAGGAACTGGCACGCGAGTACAACGGCCGCGCGCTGGCCGACGTGACCGATCCAAAGGATTCGTCGAAGGTGCTGGTCAAGGCCGGCGAACAGCTGTCCGGTTTCGGCCAGCTGCGCGACGACGGCACGACCGCCTGCGGCGTCTGGATTTTCTGCGGCTCGTTCACGCAGGGCGGCAACCAGATGGCCCGCCGCGACAACAGCGACACCGGCCACGGCAATACGCCGGGCTGGGCATGGGCATGGCCGGCCAACCGCCGCATCCTGTACAACCGCGCGTCGGCCGACCCGTCCGGCAAGGCATGGAACCCGAAGCGCAAGGTCGTCGAGTGGAAGAACGGCAAGTGGACCGGCTCCGATGTGCCCGACATGCGTCCCGACGCGGCGCCGGAAGAAAATGTCGGCCCATTCATCATGAACCCGGAGGGCGTGGCCCGCTTCTTCGCCATCGACAAGATGGCCGAGGGCCCGTTCCCCGAGCATTACGAGCCGATGGAGTCGCCGCTGCCGTACAACCCGTTCTGGCCGAAGAACGCGAAGGCCCGCAACAACCCCGCTGCCCGCGTGCTCAAGGGCGATGGCGAACAGTTCGGCGACGCGAAGGATTTCCCGATCGTGGCCACGACCTACCGCGTCACCGAGCATTTCGGCACCTGGACCAAGCACCAGCGCATCAATGCGGTGCTGCAGCCCGAGCTGTTCATCGAGATCAGCGAACAGCTGGCCAAGGCCAAGGGTATCGACGCGGGCGACATGATCCGGGTGCGCTCGAAGCGCGGCGAGATAACGGCCAAGGCCGTGGTGACGAAGCGCCTGAAGCCGCTGATGATCGAAGGCAAGGAGACCCATACGATCGGCATCCCGAACCACTGGGGCTTCAAGGGACTGACCAAGAAAGGCCACATCACGAACGTGCTGACGCCTTCGGTCGGAGACGCGAACACCCAGACGCCGGAATTCAAGGCCTTCCTGGTCGACGTGCAGAAAGCATAATTGGCGATGATTAGCTCTGATATCAAACGACGGTCGGCAACGACCACCCCGCCGCCCCAGGCCCGAGAACAGGTCGAGGTGGCAAAACTGATCGATGTCTCGAAGTGCATCGGCTGCAAGGCCTGCCAGTCCGCCTGCATGGAGTGGAACGACCTGCGAGATGAAGTCGGCGAGAACATCGGCGTCTACGACAACCCCAACAACCTGACCGACAGCTCGTGGACCGTGATGCGGTTCTCCGAGATCGAGGAAGCCGGCAAGCTCGAATGGCTGATCCGCAAGGACGGCTGCATGCACTGCGAGGATCCGGGCTGCCTGAAGGCCTGCCCGTCGCCGGGTGCCATCGTGCAGTACTCGAACGGCATCGTCGACTTCAACCAGGAGCACTGCATCGGCTGCGGCTACTGCGTCGCCGGCTGCCCGTTCGACATCCCGCGCATCTCGCAAAAGGACAGCAAGGCCTACAAGTGCTCGCTGTGCTCGGATCGCGTGGCCGTCGGCCAGGAGCCGGCTTGCGTGAAGGCCTGCCCGACCGGCTCGATCATGTTCGGCACCAAGGAGGGAATGATCCACCAGGCCGAGGAGCGCATCGAGGACCTGAAGGAGCGCGGCTACCAGAACGCCGGGCTGTACAACCCGGCAGGCGTCGGCGGCACGCATGTGATGTACGTGCTGCATCATGCCGACAAGCCCGAGCTCTACCACGGCCTGCCGAAGGATCCGACCATCAGCCCGATGGTGTCGCTGTGGAAAGGCGTGACCAAGCCGCTGATGTCGATCGGCCTCGGCCTCGCCGTCATCGGCGGCTTCTTCCACTACATGATCAAGGGGCCGAAGGAAGTGCACGACGACGACCACGCAGCAGAGAAGGAAAAGGCCTGACATGAAACAGTACATTCAGCGCTACGTCGCGGCGGACCGCGTCAACCACTGGATCGTCGCGATCCTGTTCGTGATCCTGTCCCTGACCGGCCTCGCGTTCTTTCATCCGTCGTTCTTCTTCCTGTCGAACGTGCTGGGCGGGCCAGTGTGGGCGCGCATCCTGCATCCCTTCCTCGGGATCGTGATGGCGGTCAGCTTCGTCTTCCTCGCGCGTCGTGTCTGGCACGAGAACTTCATCAAGCCGGTGGATATTCAGTGGCTGAAGATGATCGACGAAGTGATCAACAACGGCGACGGCCCGGACAAGCTGCCGATCGGCAAATACAACGCCGGCCAGAAACTGATGTTCTGGACCATGATCGGCAGCGTGATTGCCCTCGTGCTGTCGGGCATCGTGATCTGGCGCTCGTACTTCGCGGAGTTCTTCCCGATCTCGGCGATCCGCTTCGCCATGCTCGTCCACATGGCCGCCGGCTTCACTGGCATCGTGGCACTGATCGTGCATGTCTATGCGGCGATCTGGGTCAAGGGCACGCTGCGCGCGATGACCCGCGGCTCGGTCGAAGCGAACTGGGCCAAGCACCATCACCCGGAGTGGTACAAGGAGCAGACGGGGGCGAAGTAATTTGCGGGCCGGACGGCGGGTTTCGCCTGCGGCTCTACCCGCCCTACGGCGCTTGTTCGGCGGGTTTCGCTGCGCTCTACCTACCCGATGTTCTGGCTTGACGGCGACCGTGGCGGGTTTCGCCGCGCTCTACCCGCCCTATGTTCAACCTATAGAATTCCATAGGGCGGGTAGAGCCGCAGGCGAAACCCGCCACAACCACCCGTGAACACCGTAGGGCGGGTAGAGCCGCAGGCGAAACCCGCCATTCGTCTAAACTCCTACACCACACGCCCTCCAAACAGCCACCCCGGCATCCACCGTCAATCCCCATGGCCCAGAAAATCCTCCAGCCCGGCGACATCGGCCAGCACGAGCCCTTCCCCACTATCGTGCTGCCCACCGACCGGCAACTGTTCGCGAACCGCGCGCGCCGCTTCGAGCACCTTGCGCGCGGCAGCGCGCTCGGTCCGCTGCTGGGCGCCATGGCCCATATCGCGCACGCTCAGCAGCGCGCCTTCGACGCCCGACCCGCGGCACCGATGGCCGACGATGTGCTCGCTGCGTCGCGTGGGCACGGGATGCCCGCACTGTCCTTCCAGGCCGAGCGCGACACCGGCTGGCAGGCCGATCTCGACGTCCTGCTCGACGCGCTGGCGTCCTGCGGCGAAACCGTGCTGCAGGATGCGGCGGCAAGACTCGCCGCCATCGACGCGGCTGGCCGCGAAGCGATTGCCGATGCGGTATTCGGCGGCGGCATTGCCGGCGACGATCCGGAAGCGCATGCCATGCTGTCGCCGCTGGTCGGCGCCGCCCTTCAGGTCTGGTGGACCCGGCAGGCGGGCTCGATGAAGAGCGAGGATATCGGCCTGGTCGGCTCGTCGACCGTCTGCCCGTGCTGCGGCTCGCGTCCGACCGCCAGCGTGATCGAGATCGCGCCGACGCAGCACAGCTTGCGCTACCTGCACTGCAGCTTGTGTGCAACGCAGTGGCACATGGTGCGCGTTACCTGCACCAGCTGCGAATCGACGAAGGACATTGCCTACTACAGCCTGAACGGCAAGGATGCCGAGGGCCCGTCGACCCGGCTCGCATTCGCGCGCGCCGAAACCTGCGATCACTGCCACAGTTATCTGAAGATCTTCACCCGCGAGAAGGATCCGATGATGGACGTGCTGGCCGACGACCTGGCCACCCTCACACTCGACATGCTCGTCGATGAGGCCGGCTACCTGCGCAGCGGGCCGAACCTGCTGTTCTCGCCGGGAGTGGCGGACGGGGAATAGGATCACACTTGTCTACGGCGGGTTTCGGCTGCGCCTCTACCTGCCCTATGGCTCTTTGATGGGAATCTCCTTGCTTGCGGCGGATTTCGCTGCGCTCTATCCGCCCTACGGATCGTTGATGGGAATCTTCTTGCCTGCGGCGGATTTCGCTGCGCTCTATCCGCCCTACGGATCGTTGATGGGAGTCCCTTTGTTTGCGGCGGGTTTCGGCTGCGCCTCTACCCGCCCTACGGCGATCGGGCTTGTCGGCCTTCCCACGATACGTAGGGCGGATAGAGCGCAGCGAAATCCGCCATTCCTCGGTAGATAGACCGCAGCGAAATCCGCCATTCCTCGTTAGACAGAGCGCAGCGAAATCCGCCATTCCTCGGTAGACAGAGCGCAGCGAAATCCGCCATTCCCCGTTACACTTGCGCCAGTGATTGCTTCACCAAGGACCACCATGCCCTCCTCGTTTCTGCCCCGTGTGGGTGAAACCGGCGCCGACGACCTGCAACTGGCCACGCTGCCCTCGGTCGACGCGCTGCTGAACCACCCCGAGCTGCAAGCCGCCGTCGCCAAGCACGGTCGCGGACTCGTCAAGCGCGCGATACAGCGTGCGCTGGCCGCCATCCGCAAATCGCTGGCTGCTGCCGGCAACGAAGCCGGCATCGCGCGCGAACGACTGATGCGCCTGATCGCGCGGCAAGTCGACACCGACAGCCTGCCCGCACTGCGTCGCGTGATCAACCTGACCGGCACTGTCATCCACACCAACCTCGGGCGCAGTCCGCTGCCCGACGCTGCGGTTGCCGCGCTGGTCGCAGCGGCCCGCCATCCGGTCACCATCGAATACGACCTCGCCTCCGGCGAGCGCGGCGAGCGCGACCACATCACCGAACAGCTGCTGTGCGAGCTGACCGGCGCCGAGGCCGCTACGGTCGTCAACAATAACGCCGCCGCCGTGCTGCTGGTGCTTGCGGCGCTCGGCAGCGGACGCGAAGTGCCGATCTCGCGCGGCGAACTGATCGAGATCGGCGGCTCGTTCCGCATACCCGACATCATGGCCATGGCCGGCTGCAGGCTGGTCGAGGTCGGCACCACCAACCGCACCCATCTGCGCGACTACGAAAACGCCATCGGCGAACAGACGGCGATGCTGACCCGCATCCATGCGTCCAACTATGCGATCGTCGGCTTCACCAAAGCCGCCTCGGAGCAGGAACTCGGCGCGCTGGCCAAGGCAAGGAATCTGCCGTTCTTCGTCGACCTCGGCAGCGGCGCGCTGCTGCCCTTCGAACGCTACGGCCTGCCGCATGAGCAGCTGCCGCAGGAAAGCCTGCGCGCCGGCGCGACCGTAGTCAGCATCTCCGGTGACAAGCTGCTCGGCGGCCCGCAGGCCGGCATCATTCTCGGCCGCAGGGACCTGATAGAGAAGATCCGCAAGCATCCGCTCAAGCGCGCACTGCGCTGCGACAAGCTGATCGTCGGCGCATTGGAAGCAACGCTGCGCGTGTACCGCGACCATCTCGACGATCCCGGCCATCTGGCGCAGACCCTGCCGCTGCTGCGCCTGCTGACACGCCCGGCCGATGCCATCCGGGCCTGCGGCGAGCGCGTGCTGGACGCCGCACAGCAGGCCTTCGCCCCGCATGCCGCCGTCACGCTGCAGGCTTCGCGCAGCCAGATCGGCAGCGGATCGCTGCCGATCGACCGCCTCGACAGCTGGTCGCTCGTCATTACGCCGGCCGGCCGGCGCAGCGGCCAGGCGACCGCCGCTGTCGTCGCCGCATTACGCCAGCTGCCGCTGCCCGTCATCGGTCGCGTCAAGGAAGGCGCGGTCTGGCTCGACCTGCGCACGCTGGAAAACGACGAAGAATTCAGAGCACAACTGAAGCATCTGGCCTTGCCCGCACTCGCATGATCATCGGCACCGCAGGACACATTGACCACGGCAAGACCGCGCTGGTGCGCGCCCTCACCGGCATCGACACCGACCGCCTGAAAGAGGAAAAGGCGCGTGGCATCACGATCGAACTCGGTTACGCGTACCAGCCGATCGACAATGGCGACCCGCAGGGGCCGCGCCTCGGCTTCATCGACATGCCCGGCCACGAGCGCTTCATCCCGACCATGCTGGCCGGCGCGACCGGCATCGCGATGGCGCTGCTGGTCGTCGCCGCCGACGACGGCGTGATGCCGCAGACGCGCGAGCACCTGCAGATCCTGCGGCTGCTGGACATCCGGCGCGGCGCCATCGCGCTGACCAAGACCGACACCACCTCGCCGGAGCGCGTGGCCGAGGTCGAGCGCGAGATCCGCGCGCTGCTGGCCGACACTTTCCTTGCCGGCGCGCCGGTCTTTCCGTGCAGCGCCGTCACCGGACAGGGCGTGGCCGAGCTGAAAACCTTTCTGCACGACGCGGCGCGCGCATGGCATGCGAACCGCGCCGGCGACGCGGGGATGCGCAATTTCCGGCTTGCCATCGACCGCAGCTTTTCGATCGAGGGGCGCGGCACCATCGTCACCGGCACCGTGCATGCCGGATCGCTGGTCGTCGGCGATACGGTGCGCCTGCTGCCTTCCGTGCGACATACAAAACCGCTGACGGCGCGCGTACGGGGCCTGCATGCGTTCAACCGCCCGGCCGAACAATGCGCAGCCGGCGAGCGCGTGGCGCTGAACCTGGTCGGCGTCGAGCGCAGTGACATTCATCGCGGCGACTGGGCCGTGGCCGGTTCCCTGTCTCACCGCACCGACCGGCTGAGCGTGACCGTCACGCTGCTGCCGGAGGCGAGGCCGCTGGCCCACTGGAGCAGCATACACGTGCATGCGGGCGCGGCGCACACGCTGGCGCGCATCGCGCTGCTCGAAGGCGAACTGTTGCAGCCCGGCGCATCGATGCTGGCCGAGCTTGTGCTCGACGTGCCGCTGCACCTGTGTCATGGCGACCGCATCGTGCTGCGCGACGCCTCGGCGCGGCACACGCTCGGCGGCTGCGTGGCGCTGGATGTCTTCCCCCCGCTGCGCGGCAAGCGTGGAAGAGAGCGG
>JAMNXS010000036.1 GCA_023653025.1 Burkholderiaceae bacterium | reverse complement strand
ATCGCGCTACCCAACGGCGAGCAGCGCACCTTCCTTGAAGATGGCGACCGCGTCACCTTGCGCGGCTGGTGCGAGGCGCCGGGTGCGGCGCGCATCGGCTTCGGCGCATGCACGGGAAGCATCCTGCCCGCGCGACGCTGAGCGCAGGATCAGAGGTCCGGGCGGCCCGGGCAGTCCGGGCGGCGCCGGCAGCCCCGGCCGCGCCCCGGTAGAATCGGGCGCTCCGCACTTACGGAGTTGCCCGATGCGCGTCTTCACCGTCCTTGCCTGCTCGCTGCTGCTGGCCCGCGCCACAATGGCCGAGCCTTTCACCTTCGCCGCCATCGGCGACCTGCCCTACGGATCGCCGCAAGAACTGGCCGAGATGGCCGAGCAGGTGAACCGTCAGCCGGTGGCGTTCACGATCCACGTCGGCGACATCAAGTCCGGCGGCAGTGTCTGCAGCGACGATGCCTTGCTGACGGTGCGCTCGCTGTTCGATCGCTTCGACAAGCCGCTGGTGTATACGCCCGGCGACAATGAATGGACCGACTGCCACCGCCGCAGCTGCGGTTCCTACGACCCGCTGGAGCGGCTGGACAAGTTGCGCCAGCTGTTTTTCGCGACCCCCGACAGTTTCGGCAAGCAGAAGCTGGCGCTGCAGACGCAGGGCGGCAGTGCGCGCCATGCACGCTTCGTCGAGAACCGGCGCTGGCAGCGCGGCAAGCTGACGTTCGCCACGCTGCATCTGGTCGGCTCGAACAACAACTGGCAGCCGGAGCTGCCGTCGGTGTCAGAGTTTGCCGCGCGCGAGGAAGCGAATATCGCGTGGCTGCGTGACACCTTCGACGAGGCGCGCACGCGCGGCGATGTCGCCGTCGTGCTGGCCATGCAGGCCGATACATTTTTTGGCCAGCCCGTCCCCGACTCGGGCTTCACGCGCTGGGTCGCGGCGCTGGCCGATGAAGTGGCGCGCTGGCGCAAGCCGGTGCTGCTGATCCAGGGCGACACCCATCGCTACCTCGTCGACCGCCCGCTGAAGCAGGCCGACGGCACGCCGCTGCCGCAGTTGCTGCGGGTCGTGGTGCCGGGCGAGCGGGAGGCGGATGCGGTGCTGATCGAGGTGGATGATCGGCGGCCGGAGCAGCCGTTCCGGGTGAGGGTGATGCGTGGGGGGTGAGTCGGGTGGTCCGAAGATCGGGATGGACGGCGGATTTCGCCTTTGGCTCTATCCGCCCTACGGCATCAACGAGATGGTCGGAGGATCGTATACGGCATCATCGCGATGGCCCGAGGATCATATACCGCATCATCGCGATGGTCGGAGGATCGTATACGGCATCATCGTGATGGTCCGAGGATCATATACGGCATCATCGTGATGGTCCGAGGATCATATACCGCATCATCGTGATGGTCGGAGGATCGTATACGGCATCATCGCGATGGTCCGAGGATCATATACCGCATCATCGTGATGGTCGGAGGATCGCATACGGCATCATCGTGATGGCCCGAGGATCGTATACGGCATCATCGTGATGGTCCGAGGATCGTATACGGCATCATCGTGATGGTCCGAGGATCATATACCGCATCATCGTGATGGCCCGAGGATCGTAGGGCGGATAGAGCGCAGCGAAATCCGCCGCAGCCAATCCCGCCTCACCCAAATCCGCCATCTCCCGATCAGCTGAACAACCTCCGCGAATCCCCCATCATCTTCCGCAATTCGGCAATCGCGATCTGCGTACTGTCATGAATGCTGAGCAACAAGGCTGCGCTGATCGGCAGGTGCCGGTTGCGGATGCGGCTCAGCAGCGCCGGCGCCACCTTCAGCTGGCGCGCGAGCGTGGCGTCGTTTTTCAATGCCATTCTTGATTCGAGTCCGTCGAGGAAGGTGGCGGGCTCGTAGGAAGGCAACTTCATCAGGTCGGTTCGTCTTTTCATCGGGGTTTCCTCACACAGTCATGGCAGTCGATCAATTGCATTGCGTGAACAATTTTGTTGTGGAAACAAGATTAATCCTGCCGCCGCAACACAGTCCGTCGAGCAGCGCGGCTTTTCCCCGCCATCTCCGCGCATCCAACGCAGGCGACCTCGTTAATCTCAAGAAACTGACTTGACAGGCATCAACAAAGCTTGCGGTGATGCTTTTGGTCAACAGCGCCCTCCCGTACAGTTCGCTTTAACGATCTGCAACCTTTCTTGAACGACAGTTTCCGCTCGAGCCGCACTGTCGCCCATGACGCAACCCGGCCATGCATACTTCACCGCCCCTGACCATCCTGTACGTCGAAGACGATCCCGACATCCAGGTCATCGCGCGCATCGCGCTCGAGGATATCGGCGGCTTCGATATCCGCGCCTGCAGCAATGGCCCGGAGGCGATCGAAGCGATCGCCGGCTTCCGGCCCGACCTGCTGCTGCTCGACGTGATGATGCCCGGCATGGATGGCCCGACCCTGCTCGGCCATTTGCGCCAGACGCCGAACGGTGCCGCGGCGCCCGTGATCTTCATGACTGCGCGCGTGCAGGGCAGCGAGGTCGAGCACTACCTGTCGCTGGGCGCGATCGACGTGATCGCCAAGCCCTTCGACCCGCTGACCTTGTCGGCGCATATCAAGCAGCTGATGGGCAGGGAGTGACGATGCAACTCGATACCGAACTCCTCGCGCAACTCGACGCGCTGCGCCGCCAGTTTGCGGCCGGCCTGCCGAAACGGCTGGACGTGATCGACAGCGCGCTGGTTTCCTTGCGCGCCGACCCGTCCAACCATACCGCGCTGCCGGCGCTGCTGACGGCGCTGCATTCGCTGGCCGGTGCGGCCGGCACCTTCGGCTTCGGCGAGCTTGGCGATGCCGCGCGCGTTGCCGAACATCGTGTCGCCGCATGGATCGCGCAGGGCTGCACGACCGATGAACTCGACGCGCTGCAGCAGCAAGCGCAGGAATGGCGCAAGAGTGGCGCCGCATCGCCGGCAACGGCTGAGCGCGCACTCGACCCGAGGTGACATCATGGAACAAGTACTGATCATCGAAGATGACGAACATATCGGCGGGCTGCTGAAGTTCCTGCTCGAGCGGCACGGCTTCGAGCCGCTGCTGGCGACCGACGGCCGCGCCGGCGCCGACGCGATTGCGCGCATCGACCCGCCGCGGCTGGTGCTGCTGGACGTGATGCTGCCCTACCATGACGGCTTCGAGCTGATGCAGATGATCCGCCGCCAGCCCGGCTGGGCCGAGGTGCCGGTGATCATGCTGACGGCAAAGAACATGGAGCGCGATATCGTGCGCGCCTTCGATGCCGGCGCCAACGACTACATCGTCAAGCCTTTCCAGCCGACCGAGTTGCTGGCGCGCCTGAAGCGTTTTTTGCGGGTGGCGGCATGAGGCGCACGATCCTTGCCGCCGCACTGGCGCTGCCGGCCCTGCTGCCGGCCCTGCTGCCCGTCGCTGCGCAGGCCCAGACCCTGGGCGGGGCCGTCGTCGGCGGCGACCGCCTGACGGCCGGGCGCGAGTCGTGGCGCAACGAATCGGTGTTCGTCGAGCACAAGAGCGAGCGCGGCGACGTCGGCGGGCTGCGCGTGAACACCACGCAGCGCTTCGCGCTGAACGACCAGCAGATCGAGGGCTTCTACAACCGCAAGCTGACCGACACGCTGCGCGTGGGCATCGACGGCAATGCCAGCCCCACGCATCGGGTACTGGCGCGCAGCACCCTCGGCAGCACGCTGCAATACGAATTCGCGCCAGCCTGGCTGCTGCATGCGGGCGCGCGCCAGGCACGCTACGACGCCGTCACCGTCAACCAGCTATCGCTCGGCGCCGAACACTATTTCGGCGACTGGGGCGCGGCGCTGACGCTGTTCAACAGCCACGCGTACGGCGACAACGTGCAGACCGTCGTCGGGCGTCTGTCGCGCTACTACGGCGACCGCGACCGCATCAACCTCGTGCTGGCTGCCGGCCGCGAGCCGACCAGCATCGCCGGCGCCATCGTCAACAGCGACGTGCGATCCGTCGCCCTCACCGGCCGCCACTGGATCGCGCCGCGCGTGGCCATCGACTACGCGGTCGGCACCACGCGCCAGGGCGACTTCTACTCGCGCACCGGCGGCAGTCTTGGACTCGTCATTGCCTTTTGAATTCGATGCCCGCGCCGCCCTCATTGCCGGCCTCTGGGCACTGACCGCGGCAGCGCTAATCTGGATCGAGATCCTGCGGCTGCGGCGGCGCCAGGCGCGCGACGAGCGCATTGCGGCCGAGGTGACCGCACGCTGGCATCCGATCCTGTCGCTGGCCAGCTTCGGCATCCGTCCCGACACGCTGCCGCCGCTGCACAAGGACGAGCAGGCCGCCTTCCTCAAGCTCTGGATTTATCTGCAGACCTCGCTGCGCGGCGACGCGCGCGCGGCGCTGTCGGCGATCGCCACCGAACTGCATTGCGACAGCCTGACACTGCGCATGCTGGCACGCGGCAATCGCGGCGACCGGCTGCTGGCCACCGTGGTGGCCGGCCACCTCGGGCTGGTGCCGGCGCTGCGGCTGCTGATGGTGCATGCCGAATCGCGGGACAGCGTGCTCTCGCTGCAGGCGCTGCACTCGATCCTGCGTATCTCGCCGGAACTGGCCGCCACACTCGCGCCGCTGTGCACGCGGCGCGGCGACAGGCCAGTGTCGCAATTGCTGCCCAGCCTGCGCGCCTGCTCGGGCTGGCTGCTGCCGCCGCTGGTGGCGGCGCTATCCGATGCCAACGAAGCTCATGTGGAGCGGGCGCTGCAGCTGATCGCGGGCCTGCGGCTGTCGCCCGACATGGATGTTCAGCGACGCCTGCTGGCGCAGCCGTCGCCGGCGCTGCTGCCGCCGCTGCGCGCCCTGCTCGGCCATGGCGACAGCCGCGTGCGCGCGGCCGCCGTCGATGCGCTGGCGCGCATCGGCAATCCCGCCGACATCGCGCCGGTGGCCGCGCGCCTGACCGATGCCAGCTGGCGCGTTCGCAACAGCGCCGCGCATGCACTGCTGGCCCTGCCCGGTGGCGGCTTGGACGTGCTACGGCAGGCCGGCCTTGCCTGCGGCGACCGCTATGGCCTGAACATGACCGAGCACGTGCTTGCCGAACACCGGCTGGCCGCCTGATCCCATGCCCGCGCTCTCCGTCATCGACATCGCGAACCTGTTCTTCCTCGGCTATTTCGTGCTGCTGAACTCGGCCTATCTCGGGCTGAACCTGCTGGCGCTGGTGGCGCTACGGCGGCGCAACCAGGAAATCATTCTCGACCAGCTGCCGCAGGTGTTTTCCGGGCACGAGCTGCCGATCAGCATCCTCGTGCCGGCCTACAACGAGGAAGGCACCATCAGCGGATCGATACGCTCGCTGCTGCAGCTGTCGTATCCGGAGTACGAAGTCGTCGTCATCAACGACGGCTCGAAGGACGCTACGCTCGACGTGCTGATCGAGCAATTCGCGCTCGAGCCTTTCCCGGAAGCCTATTACGCGCAGATCCGGACCAGCGAGGTGCGCTCGGTCTGGCGCTCGAAGCGCCACCCGCAGCTGAAGGTGATCGACAAGGTCAATGGCGGCAAGGCCGACGCGCTGAATGTCGGCATCAACGCCGCGCGCTATCCGCTGTTCTGCGGCATCGACGCCGACTCGGTGCTCGAGCGCGACAGCCTGCAGCGCGTGGTCCAGCCTTTCCTGCGCGATGCGCGCGTGGTCGCCACCGGCGGCACGGTGCGTGTGGCCAATGGCTGCACGATCGAAGGCGGTTACCTGACGCGGGTCGGCCTGCCGGCCAATCTGCTGGCGCTGTTCCAGGTGGTCGAGTACCTGCGCGCCTTCCTGTTCGGGCGGCTCGGCTGGTCGGTCATCTCGGGCATGCTGATCATTTCCGGCGCCTTCGGCCTGTTCCGCAAGGAGACCGTGGTGTCGGTCGGCGGCTATCGTCGGAACACCATCGGCGAAGACATGGAGCTGATCGTGCGCCTGCACCGCGAGCTGCGCGCGCGCCGCACGCCGTACCGGATCGAGTTCCTGCCCGATCCGGTCTGCTGGACGGAATCGCCGGAAGACCTCGGCACGCTGCGCAACCAGCGTATCCGCTGGCAGCGCGGGCTGTCGGAAAGCCTGGCCGCCAACTGGCGACTGATGTTTTCGCCGCGCGGCGGCGTGCCGGGCTGGGTCGCCTTCCCGTTCATGGCCGCGTTCGAGTGGCTGGGCCCGCTGCTGGAAGTGGCGGGCTACCTGTTCGTGCTGGCGGCCTGGCTGATGGGCGGGATTTCATGGACGGCGTTTGCCAGCTTCCTGTTCGTCGCCGTCGGGCTCGGCATCATGCTGTCGGTCTCGGGGCTGATGCTGGAGGAGATGTCGTTCCACATGTATCCCGGGCCGGGGCAGCTGGTCAAGCTGCTGGGCGTGGCGGTGCTGGAGAACTTCGGCTACCGACAGCTGAACTCATGGTGGCGGCTGGTCGGGCTGGTCCGCTGGGCGTTCAATACCCGCTCGAGCTGGGGCACGATGAAACGCAGCGGCGCGTGGCAGCAGTCGGCGTTACAGCCGAATTCACGGCCGGACTCGCGGCCGAATTTGCAGCCGAATCCCCTGCCGGCCTATCAGGCGGCGACGGAGTCGAACGGAAGCTCGACGTAGAACTCGCTGCCGTGGCCGACCGCATGGCCGATGCCGACTTACACGCAGGACCGGCGCGGCGACCCGCATCTCGTCGTCGGGTTCCGGCGGCGGGTTCCTCTCACAGCGACCAGCCCATCAGCTCCATCTCGATTTCTAGCAGGTCGCGCGACGAGCGGCTCGGGCTCAGCACGAGGCTGGCAACGCGCTGCTCGGCGCGCTGGGCGGCGCTCGAAATGCGATGGTTGCCATAGGTGCTGGCGGCATTGCGCAAGTCCTCGATCAGCTCCCACAGCCGCGCGCATTCCTGGCGCGCGACCGGCTCGGTGCGGCACTGCGCGAGCGCGCCGCGGATGCGCTCGAGCTTGACCGGCAGCTCGCGCGCGAACACACGGTGCAGCACGTCGAGCTCCTCCGGCATCGGCGGCGGCGACGGCTGGGCCTCCGGCATGGCACCCAGCAGCTCGAGAATGCGGTCGGCCAGCGTTAGCGGGTCGAAAGGCTTGGGTATGACGCCGGCCACGCCAAGCGACTGGTAGTAGCGCAGGTCGTCCGGCTGCACCAGCGAGGTCAGGAAGATGGCTGGCGTGTCGCGGTGAATCGCATTCTGGCGCAAGCCTGCCAGCACGGTCGGTCCGTCGATCTCGGGCATCATCACGTCGAGCAGCAGCAGGTTGGCGCGGAAATCGGCGGCTGCCTGCAGCCCTTCGCGCGCCGAGCCGCAGACACGCACATGGATCTGGTGCAAGTCCTGCAACGCGAAGCGCACGGCAGCCTGGGTGTCGGCATCATCCTCGACGAAGAGTACCGACTGGAGTTCGACAGTTTTCATGGGATATCGGCCGCGCTGCAGGAACAGCGACGGCAGGTAGGGTTAGTCTGCCTAAGTTAGCGCGGCCGGCGGCGGCGAAACGGCCGAACAGGGCCGGAAATCGGCATCAGATCGCCGCATTGGCGGCAGCGACGGCAGCCGCAGGACGAAAGTGGTGCCGACGCCCTCGGCGGAGGAAAAGTTCAACGAGCCGCCGTGCGCATGGACGAAGCCGCGCGCGATCGACAAGCCGAGGCCGCTGCCGCCCTTGCTGCGGGTAGCGACCGCCGCCGATTGCGAAAAACGCTCGAATACGCGCGGCTGGAACTCGGCCGGGATGCCGGCGCCGTCGTCTTCCACCGCCACCGCCACTTCGTCGGCGGCGACTGTCAGGCGTACGCGCACCTCGCTGCCCGGCGGCGAGAACTTGGCCGCGTTCGACAGCAGGTTCGTCATGACCTGCAGCAGGCGGTCGCGATCGACATCCACCTCGGGCGATGCCTCCGGCGCGATCAGCCGGTAGCGCACCTCGTACTGGCTGGCGTAGGTTTCGTTCTGCGCCAGCGCCTCCTCGAGCAGCGGGCGCAGGGCCTGCGGCAGGCGGTGCAATTGCATTTGCCCGCGCTCGAGCTTGTTCAGGTCCAGTATGTCGGATACCAGCCGGATCAGCCGCGCACAGCCGTCGCTGGCCATGTCCAGCAGCCGGACCTGGCGCGCATCGGCGCCCGCTTTCATCGTCGAGGCGAGAATGCTGATGGCGCCGTTGATGGCGGTCAGCGGCGTGCGCAGTTCATGCGATACCACCGACACGAAATCGTTCTTCATGCGTTCGAGCGATTTTTCGCGGGTGAGGTCGTCGAATACCAGCACATGCCCGATGGCCTGCCCGGCCCGGTCGTGCACCGGCGCTACCGACATCGACGCCGGGAAATGCTCGCCGTCCGCGCGCCTCAGCACCCACTCCGGGCGGGGCCGGCGGATGGCCGCCTCGAGCACGCTTTCGTACGGCAGGTCGGCCGGCAACGGCTCGCCGGCCGGCAGTCCGAGCACGTCGCGCAAGTCTGCCGGCACATGCATCAGGATCGGCGGGCGCGCATGGCCCTCGCGGCGGCTGCAGCGCAGGAGGCTCGCTGCCGCATCGTTGAACAGCAGTACGCGGCCATCGCTGCCGATGGCGACGATACCGCAGGGTGTGCTGTCGAGCACGGTGCGGTTTAGCCGCAGCGTGCGCGCCAGCAGCCTCTGCTGCCGGTACAGGTAGAGCGCCAGCAGGGCCAGCAGCGCCGTCACCAGCAGCACGTAGCCCGATTTCAGCAGCAGCGCCTGCATCCATCCGGCCAGCGGGTCGGCCTCGTTGACGGCCGTAACGACCACCAGCGGATAGTCGTCGATGACCCGGTACGCATAATTGCGCCGCTGCCCGTCGACCGGCGAGATGCCCGCGAAGGCGCCCTCGGGGCGTCGGCGGTAGTGCTCGGCGAATTGCGGGTCGCGGCCGATGTTGCGGCCGGTGGCCCCCATCTCGGGCACGCGCAGCAGCACCGTGCCGTCCAGATGCGCGATGCCGACCATGCTGTTCGGCCCGGCGGCATAGGCACCGATGCTTTGCTGCAGGTCGTCGACGGCCAGTCCGACCATCACGACGCCGGCAAAGCCGCCGTCTGAATCGTTGATGCGACGGGAAACCGGGATGATGCGCCGCTTGCCCCCGCGACTGACGACCATGCTGCCGATGAAGGGCCGGCCGTCGTTCACCTGCTGGTGGTGCCGGAAATAGTCGCGGTCGGCCACAGAAAATGCCGGCGGCCGCTGCGTCATCGAACCCGTCTGCGACCTGCCCTCGCGATCGACGACAACCACCAGCGCGAGATCCGGGTTGGTCGCAATCGCCTGCTGCAACGCCGGGCGGAACAGCTCCCGCTTGCCGTCGGCCTGCACGCGCACATAGTCCTGCGCAACCAGCGTGGCCAGCAGGTCGGCTTTCTGCAACGCGGTCTGCAGGCGGCCGGCGATGGCATGCACGAGGTCGCGCTGGGTGCGGGCTGAACTCGCCAGGACCTCGGCGCGGTCGCGATGTACCAGCCAGACATTGATGCCGATGACGGCGACGATGGCCGCAGCCACGGCCGGCAGCAGCCAGCGCGGTTGCCGGCGAGCAGACGGCATGGCGGCGGGAGGCGATGCGGGCAATGGCTGTCGTGACATCATGATCTCCGGGGCAATGGCTGCGCGCCGACCTCACAGGCAGGCGGCGATTTTCCGGATCAGGGTGGGCGGGTCGGCCGGCTTGACGATGAAGTCGTTCACGCCCAGCCGGCGCACGCGCTGCACGGTCTCGAGCCGGCTTTGTCCGGTCAGCATGATGACCGGCACCGCCCTGAGCCGCGGCGATTGCCGCAGGCGTGCGAGCAGGTCGACGCCGTCGGCGCCGGGCATCTGGTAGTCGAGCAGGATCAGCGACGGCGTATGCTTGTCGAGCCAGTCCAGCGCCTCGGCCACGTCGCCGGCAGTGACCGCCGGCCGCTTGAGCGCACCTACGAGGGTCGCCAGCAGGGACTGGAAATCCGGGTCGTCGTCCACCACCAGCACCGGCGCGCCCGACAGGCGCGATTGCGCCCGGTGATGGGCGGCGCGCAGGGCGGCCAGCCGCTGCTCTGCACTGCCGTCGGGGTCGTTGCGCGGCGGGTCCTGCTGCAGGTCTTGCTTCGACCCGACATCGAAGCGCATGAACGCCTGCCACAACTCGTCGAGCGTCGCGGACACACACGCCTGCCGCTCGCGCTCGGCGCGCACGGCGATCAGGCGCTCGGTGACGGTGGCGAGGCGGTCGACATCTTCGGTCAGGTGGGGAACGATCAGGTAGTCGTCGGCCAGCCCCTCCTTGCAGAGCGCGGCAGCGGCGGCGGTCTCGTTGAGTTCGCACAAGGCCAGCGACGGCGTGCGCGACCCCGGCAGGGCGGCCACCGCCTGCAGGGTCGAGCGGCAGACGCTGCGGCGTGTCGACGGGTCGGTCAGGCGATAGGCGATCAGGGCCGGCTTGAACGAGCCGAGCCAGGTGGCGACATTGTCTTCGCCGGAAGCCATCTGCACGGTGAAGCCGTCGCGCTCGAACAGCGCGACGGTGTCATGCAGCGTGGTGTCGTGTTCGGCCAGCACGAGCACCGTGCGCCGCGCGGCCTCGGCCATGCGAAGTCTCCCCCTGTCGATCGGACCGGACCAGCTTAGCGGGATGGATCGCCGCGGGGGAGAGAAACAGACGCCGGATAGGCCCTCTGTTCGGCCGATCGCGCGGCCGTCAGGCCGCGACCGCGGCCTCGGCGGCGCGCGGCGTGCGCCGGCGGTCGACGCCGGCAAACGGCGAGCGAACGGTGCGCGACAGCCTGACGCCGAACACGCCTTCGCTGTAGATGTCGAACACATTGACCGCGATGCAGGCGTCGCGGCTGGCAAAACCGGCGTCGAGCAGCACCTGGCGCGCCATCATCACCATCTCTTCATACGCATGCTGGCTGACCAGGCTGTCGTCGAACACGGCGCGCATGGGCCGGAAATCGAAGCGCTCGGACGGCTTGCCCAGCACCGCGGCCAGCAGCGCGAAGCTGTGCTCGATGATCTGCGGCATGTCGCGCCCGCCGAGGCAGCGGCGCGTCGACGGATTGGTCAGCACCCGCGTGCAGTAGTCGATGACGATGGGCTTGAGCGCGGGTGCGCCGCCGTACTTGTCGAGCAGGTTCGGGATCGGGTCGGTCAGGGGCGGCAACTCGATGCCGCCGACGATCGCGGGCGCGCTCATGTCCGCACCACGACGCGGTGGCGGCCGGCGGCCTTGGCCTCGTACAGCGCCTGGTCGGCGCGGTGGATGAAGGCCAGCGCATCGATCTCTTCCGGCGGCAGGATGGCGACGCCGATGCTGCAGCAGATCGGCTGCTCGGCCGTGCCGATGCGGCAGGGCTGCGCCATCACGTCCAGCACTTTCTGCGCCACCTGCTCGGCCTGCCTCGGATCGGTCAGGTGCTCGAGCACGACGACGAATTCGTCGCCGGCCAGCCGCGCCACCAGATCGGTGTGGCGCACGACGCTGCGCATGCGGTTGGCAAACTCGACCAGCAGGCTGTCGCCGGCCTCATGGCCGTGGCAGTCGTTGACCTGCTTGAAATAATCGATGTCCATGAACAGCACGGCCAGCGGCTCGCCGCTCTGGCGGCTGCGGCCGATCGCCTGCGGCAGGTGCTCGTGCAGCGCTACGCGATTCGGCAACTGCGTCAATGCATCGGTGCGTGCCAGCTGCTCGAGCCGGGTCTGCAGACCCTTCATCGCGCTGATGTCGAAGGCCACGCCGCCGACGGCCGGATGGTCGCCCGGCACCATGAACTTGTAGCTTTGCCACCAGCTCGGGTTGCCGTCGTCGTCGGCCGGGCCAGGTTCGGTCATCTCCACCGGCTGCCCCTGGTCGAGCACCCAGCGGTCGTTGGCCTGCAGCTGCGCGGCCACGTCGCCCGGCCACAATTGGTCGTCGCTCTTGCCGGTCACATCGTCGGTCCTGAGGTCGAAACGGTCGAGGAAGCGCTGGTTCACGTATTCGTAGCGGCCGCCGCCGTCCTTGATGAAGGCCAGCGCCGGGCCGTTGTCCATGAAGGCGCGGAACTTCGCGCGCTCGGTCTCGAGCTGCTCGACCTGCAGCGCCAGCGTCAGCTGCGGGGTGATGGCCTTGGCGACGCTTTCCAGCGCGCTCAGCTGGCGCGGCGTGAGCTTGCGCGGGTTGGGATCGACGGTACAGAGCGTGCCGATCGCATAGCCGTCGGGCGACAGGATGGGCACGCCGGCATAAAAGCGGTAGTTATAGGTGACGCCGACATGCCGGTACTCGACGAAATCCGGGTCGGTCTGCAAGTCGGAGATGACGGTCGTGCCGGGCCGCGTGATCACGTACGAACACAGCGTATCGAAGCGCGGCACGACGCCGGTGCCGATATTCACGCCGGCGACCAGATAATAGGAGTCGTAGTCGATGAAGGATACGAAAGCCGTCGGCGTGTCGGCCACGCAGGCGGCCAGCTCGGCCAGCTGCTGCAGCGCCTCGCGCGGATAGTTCTTCAGCACGCGCAGCGCCAGCATCGCGCGCAGGCGCCCTGCCTCGTCGATCGGCCACGGGCCCAGCCGGCAGGCCGTGGCCTGCAAATCGCTCAATACTTCGTCGACGTCGCTCATCTGATGGTGTCCGGATGCGGCTGCAGGCTGGTCGGTCAGGGGAACGCCGGTGAAGCCTGAGGATTCAGCGCGGAACTTTACCAAAGTTTAATAGCGGCAACATTCCGGAATGTCACCGATAGCGCCATTTTTTCGCCGTTTTTTTCTATGAGATTGATAGGTAAAGACTATGGAGGCGCGGCTGGCGGTACGGAGTACCGACTGCTGATCCGCTGCGCTGAGGGCGGCTTGCGCGGCCGCAGCGAAGAAAGGCGGAAAGTCTACGAGAGCGAAGCGAGCGCCGGCGCAACCGGCAGATCGACAAAGAAGGTGCTGCCGCAGCCGACCACGCTGCGGTAGCCGATCTGGCCGCCATGCTGCTCGACGATGGCCTTGCAGATGGCCAGCCCGAGCCCGGTGCCGGCCTGACCGCGCACGCTGTTCGGCCCGGCCTGCGCGAAGCGCTGGAAGATGCGGGAGCGGAATTCTTCGGGAATGCCGCGCCCGCGATCGGCCACCGAGATGCGCAGCTGCGAGCCGATGCGCTCTAGCCGCACCTCGACCCGGCCGCCGGGCGGCGAGAACTTGATCGCGTTCGACAGCAGGTTGACCAGCACTTGGGTCATGCGCCCGTTGTCGAAGCAGCAGAGGGCCTGTGAATCGTCGATGGCGCGGCAGCCGATCTGAACGCCGAAGGTGTCGGCATAGGGCTGCATCGTGACGAGCGCACTGCGTAGCCACGGCCCGAGCGACTGCATTTTGCAATTCATCGCTAGCTGGCCGCTGTCGAGCTTCTCGAGGTCGAGAATGTCGTTGACCATTTGCGCCAGCCGCTCGCAGTTCTTGTCGGCGATGTCGAGCAGCCGCAGTTGCGGCGGCGACAGCGCCGCCTTCATCGACAGCAGCAGCTTGACCGCGCCCGTGATCGAGGTGACCGGCGTACGCAGTTCGTGCGAGACGGTGGCGACGAATTCGGATTTCATCGCCTCCAGCTCGCGCTGCTCGGTGACGTCGCGGATGATGAGGGTGAAGCAGGCGCGCGCGCCGATCTCGGTGCGGCCGAGGCAGATGTCGGCATGGAAGGGCGTGCCGTCGGCCGACAGCAGGCGCAGCTCCGGCGGCAGCGCCAGATGTAGCTGGTGGTGGACGAGCAGCGTGCCGATGGCTTCGTTGAGCCGCTCGATGGCGACGGCCGGCAGCAATGCGCGCAGCGACTGGCCGACGATGCGCGCGGCCTTGCGGCCGAACATCTGCTCGGCCGCCCGGTTGAACGTATGGATGGCAAGCTGTTCGTCGACGGCGATGATGGCGTCGGCCGTGCCGTCGAGCACGACCTGCAGCCGGCGGCCGGCGGACTCGGCCACCGCATTGGCCTCTTCCAGTTCGCGCAGGTTCAGTTCGCGCTCGGCCCAGGCGCCGAGGTCGGCCAGCAGCTTGAGTTCGTCGCCGCAGAGCGTGCGCGGGCGGCGGTCGATCAGGCACAGCGTGCCGAGCGCGCGTCCGTTGCGCGACTTCAGCGGCATGCCGGCGTAAAAGCGCAGCTTCGGCTCGCCGGTGACGAGCGGGTTATCGGCAAAGCGCGCATCGGCCGTGGCGTCGGGAATGACGAGCGCGTGATCGTTGTGGATCGCGTGGCCGCAAAAGGAGATGTTGCGCGGCGTCTCGGTCGCGTCCAGCCCGGCGCGCGACTTGAACCACTGCCGGTTGCGGTCGACCAGCGAGACCAGCGCGATCGGCACGTCGAACAGCCGCTGCGCGGCCTGCGTGATGCGGTCGAAGCGCGCCTCGGGCGCGGAGTCGAGCAGGTCCAGCGCGCACAGGTCGGCCAGGCGCAGTTCGTCATCGGCGGGTATTGGGGCGTCGAGCATGATCGGAGGCTTCGGGCAAGGAATCGCGACGCGACCAGCGTAGCGGCCGCCGACCCCGGCAAAACGTCGAACACGCGCGCAAAACCCCCGCTGTTCGGCCCTCGGCGCGGCGCGCGGCTGCGGCAAGCTGCATCAAGCAAAGCTGCATCAACGACAACCACGCACCGCATGCCCCGGCCCGGGATGGCCGTCCGGGCCGAATCGAGGAAGGGCATGAGCCGACTGACCAAGCTGCTCGGCTGGGCACGCCGCCGGCCGCACCACTTCATGCTGCTGTGGATGGGCGGCGCATGGCTGGTGCTGTTGGCCTGCGGCGGCTACCTGATCCTGCACGAGCGGCAACGGCTGCTGGAGCAGGCCGGCGCGACCGCACAGAACCACGCGGCCGCGGCCGCGAACCGGATCGAGGCCGCCGTCGCGAAAGCCGACGTGCTGCTCAATTTCATCACCGTCGAGCTCGAACGCCCTGGCGGCGGCAAACAGGCCGAGCTGGCCCAGCTGATCGAATCGACCGTCGCCAACCATCCGGAACTGATGGCGGTGATGATCACGGACGTGGACGGCCATCCAACGCCAATCTCGCGCCCGAAGATGCCGGCCACGCTGGAGGTCGGCGACCGCGATTATTTCCGCTATCACCGCGAGCACGCCGATACCGGTATCCGCATCGGGGTGCCCGTCATCAGCCGGCTCACCGGCAAGGCGGTGATTCCGGTCACCCGCCGCCTGAATGATGCGCACGGACGCTTTGCCGGCATTGCGTTCGTCGGCCTCGCGAATGCGCATTTCGAGCAGGAATTCCAGCGCCTGCAGCTGGGGCCGATGGCGACGTTTGCCGTTAGCGACAGCGCCGGCACGATCCTGCTGCGCTCGCCGGCGGTGGCGGGTGCAATCGGCATCAGCATCACCGGCTGGGACGTATTCGACCGCCAGGTGCGCGGACACGACGCCGGCGCCGGCGAAAGCGTCTGCCCGATCGACGGCGTGACCCGCATCCATGCGTTCCGCCGGCTGCACCGCTACCCGATGATTGCGTATGCCGGCATTTCTATCGAGGCGGTGGCGTCCGAATGGCGGGCCGCGCTCTGGCAGAAGCTGCCGCTGCTGCTGGCGGTGCTGGCGCTGCTGGCCGGCTCGGGGCTGCTGTTCTACCGGCAGCTGCTGGCCGGCGCGAAGGCGCGGCTGCGGCTGAAGGCCTCGCTGCGCCGTGCCGACCTCGCCAACCTGCGCGAACAGGCGCTAAACGAGGCGCTGCAGAAAGCCAGCGATTTCCGGGAAGCCGTGCTGCACAGCACGGCCTGCGGCATTCTGGTGACGGACGTGACCGGCGCGATCCTGTTCATGAACCGGGCATCGACGAAGATACTCGGCTTCACGCCCGACGAGGTGCTGGGCAAGATGAGCCCGCTGGTATTTCATCGGACTGAGGACGTGCGCGCGGCGCTGCAGCGCATCCGTCCCGGCGATACGCCCTATCTGCTGATGATCGCGCACCTGAACGCGCACCCGGGGCGCGAATGGCAGTTCATCCGCAAGGACGGGTCGCCGGTGCCGGTGTCGCTGACGATCACGACGCTGAAGGACCGCGGCGGACGGCTCGAGGGCTTCGTGACGATTTTCCATGATTTGACGGAGCTGAACCGGCTGGAAGACCTGAAATCGGATTTCGTGTCGGTGGTGTCGCATGAGCTGCGCACGCCGCTGACGGCGATCCGCGGCGCGCTGTCGCTGCACCGCGCAGCCGCCGGCGACGCGCCGCTGCCGTCGCAGCAGCGGCTGCTGGCGATCGCGCACGACAACTGCGACCGGCTGATGCGGATAATTTCGGACGTCCTCGACATTGACAAGCTGTCGCGCAAGAAGCTCAGGCTGGACCGCACGATCGAATCGGTAGAGGAGCTGGTCGGGCGGGCGATCGCGCATACCGAGGCGTTCGCGAGCCAGTACGGGGTCAGCTGCCGGCTAAACAACAACGGTAACGGCAGCGGCCTGCGGCTGTCGCTGGACGCGGATCGCTTCGTGCAGGTGATGGTGAACCTGCTGTCGAATGCCGCAAAGTTTTCGCATCCGCAAGGCGAGGTGCTGGTGTCGGTGCGCGAGGAGTCGGGGTCTGCGGTGATCCGCGTCGTCGATTACGGGATCGGCATACCGGAAGCTTTCCAGCCACTGATCTTCGAGCGCTTTTCGCAGCATGCGGCGGCGCTGACGCGCAAGACCGGCGGCACCGGGCTCGGGCTGGCAATCACGAAAATGCTGGTCGAGGCGCACGGCGGAACGGTGAGCTTCACCTCCGAGCAGGGGATGGGCTCGACCTTCACGGTCGCGCTGCCGCTCATGCGCGACGCGGTGGCGGCGTCGGTGCCGGAGGATGCGCGGGGCGGGGGTGAGCGGTAGGGAGGAGGTCAGCGATAGGGCGACGGGGCGATCTGACGGCTTGTCGATATGTCGAAAAACGGGCGAAAAATCGACACGTTGGCGTATTATGTACGCGTTATCGACATATGCCCCCCTTCATGCCCTTCGATCCGCTGCGGCCATTCAATGATTTGCCAGACCTTCCGCCAACGGTGGAACTGGAGTCGCGCGCCATTCTCAAGCAAGCCATTGCGTCGAATCGGGTACTCGCAGACCTGAGAGGACTTGCCCGGCAGATACCGAATCAGGCGATGCTGATCAACGGCCTCGTGCTGCAGGAAGCGCGCCTGTCTTCAGAAATCGAGAATATCGTCACCACCAATGACGAACTCTACCGCGCCGACGCTGATGCCAACGGAAACACCGACTCGCCGACCAAAGAGGTGCTGCGTTATCGTCAGGCGCTCTACCACGGATTCCGGGCCCTCAAGGCGCGCCCGCTGGCCACCAACTTGTTCATCGAAATAGCCCGGATGATCAAGGAAGTCGAACTCGACATCCGCAAGGTACCCGGCACGGCATTACAGACTCCCTCGGGCAAGGTGATTTATACGCCACCGGTTGGAGAAGGCCTGATTCGGGACAAACTGCACAATTTAGAGTGCTTCATTCACGCCCGGGACGGACTGGATCCCCTGATCAAGATGGCCGTGACCCACTACCAATTCGAGGCCATTCATCCGTTCGAAGACGGCAACGGCCGTACGGGGCGCATCCTGAATGTTTTACTTCTCGTCGATCAGGGGCTGCTGGATATTCCGGTTCTGTTTTTGTCCGGCTACATCATGGCCAATAAAGGCGGCTACTACGATGGCTTGCGCGGTGTGACCGAGCGCCAGGACTGGGAAAGCTGGATTCTCTACATGCTGAAGGCCGTCGAAGTGACCGCCGGGGAAACCTTCAACAAGGTGCAGCGCATTCATGAACTGATGGAGCGCGTGCGTGAGCTTGTCAGCCGAGAAGCGCCGGGAATCTACAGCAAGGACCTCATCGAGGCGATTTTCCGGCACCCCTACACGAAGATCCAATTCCTTGTCGATGCCGGCCTTGCGAAGCGCCAGACTGCCTCAGCTTATCTGCAGACCCTCGCCGGCATGGGCGTCCTCCGCGCCAGCAAGCACGGCCGGGAGATGTACTACATCAATGACGGTTTGCTCACCGAATTGGTTCGGTAAGCTGAATTTCTACAGCAGCATGCACTCACGCATTGCCGCTGCCGGCGGCCAGACGCACCAACGCAATGGCGGCCAGCGCGATGTGGGCCAGCGTGACCAGCACGGAGAAGCCGTGCAATATCTTGAAGCGGCCTGCCGCACCGCTGTCGGTGGCGTCGTTGATGGCAGGCATGAGTACCTGCCGCGCCGGTAAGGTGGTAGCTGCAATCACGGCCAGCAAAAGCGCAGACACGTCATCCTGCGCAGACGCGAGCAGTGCCGCGACACTGGCGGTAGCGAGCACGAACAGGTAGAAATGCGGGAAGGCCTTGCGCAACAGCGGGCCTGCATCAGCGGCGGGCAACGCCGAGAACAGGAACGCGGCAAAACCGAACGAGTACAGCACCATGCCGCCGAAGAGCAGTGCCGCCGCCAGTAACGCAATCATCTCGATCACTTGGGTTCCCGTGGGTCGTTGTTGATCGGGTTCGTTCGATCAGGAGCGCGATTCAGACACGGCGGGCCAGCATGACTGCCGCGTCCGATCCCGCACCGACCGTCTTGCACCATACGCGCAGCGCGGCCGGGGCCGGCGTGCCAGCCAGCGCCGCAGCTTCGTCGCGGTGATCGCGCTCGTCGGCCTGACAGCGCACCAGCAACTCCAGCAATCCTTCCGGGCCGCCGTGCTGTTGCAGGTGATCGATCTGCTGCTGGTAGTGACGATCGACGAAGGTCTCGACAGCGGCAATCGTCGCGTACACGGCGCGGCGGCCGAACAGCGCCGGCAGCGCGCCGGTGAGCCAGCCTGCGACTCGCCACGGCCCGAGCAGGCGGCTGCGGCGCGCCGGCGGCAGCCAGGCTTCGACGAGGCGCAGATGCTCGGACTCGGTCGCGCCATGCCGCGCCGAAAACGCGATCAGCTCTTCGTCTTTGCGCCAGCGGGCAACGGCGGCGATGCCGCGATAGATGAAGACAGCGCCGGTTTCGCCGGCATGGTCGGAACGCAGTTCGCGCTCGAGATGCGCGGACAGCACGGGGCCGGCCGCACGTGCCTCCCAGCGGCGAGCGCCGGCCTGCAGCGAGGGGCGCAGCCGCAGGAAGCCGCGGTAGGCGAGTTCGAGCGCCGCAAGCCCGCCGGGTACGCGGGCAGCACGCGCGAGCCAGCGCCAGCCGGGCAGACGTTCCCACATCGCCACGAAAGCGGCCGCACCGTCGAGCCGCGACCCATCGGGCCGCTGGACATGGAAGCGCGCCAGCAGCCGTGCGCGCTCGGCGTCGAATGCGTGATTGTCGGTGCGGCTGATGTCGATGAAGCACAGGGCGCTGTCGGCCGACCGCTTGGCCAGCCCGCGCACGTGCGCGATCTCGCGCCGGCACAGCGGACAGTCGCCGTCGTAGAGGACGGTCAGGGTGTCGGGGGCTGAATTCGGGTTCACGCACACTCCTCGGCAGTGGCCGCTTGCACAATGGTTGTTGGCGGCCTTGATTTCTGGCGCGCCAGTGTATCGGATCGATACGGATCGTGTGCCGCGCACTAATTTGGAGCGCGCAACGCGGTTGACATCTTTTGGCGCGATGATGGCTAAGCTCGCTTGGGCGTCCACCTTGAGTTTGCGGAGATCGCTGATGACCTTCACCTTCAATCCACGGTCCAACAAAACCGGCCTCCGATGAGCAACGCACTCGCGGCAACAGTGGTTGGCGGGTAGGGGCCCATGTCGTCCGAGACCCGTCGCCTGTCTGCTGCCAAAGACCTGGTGTCCATGCGCGGGCTTTTGGCGTTGCGCGTGGTGGAAACCAGCGACCACTCGGGTGCCGATGGCAACCGCATCATTGCGGGCACCTAGAGCGTGCTTCGTCCCGGCGTTCGCGCCAAACCCTTGCTTCATGTCGGCTATGCGATTCAGCAAGGGATGATTTCGCTGACCTATACGCCGCCGAACCAGCCTACCCGCAGTTGGTCGTGGCTGCCGGCGGATACCGGCATGGCGAGCGCGCTCGACGCGGATTTGCTGGCAGTGTACGAATCCTGCCTGTCCGGACGGCAGTTTCAGCTCCTGCTTGCGCACCGCAAGGCCGTTGCAGCCAGCCCCAAACGCCCACCAGACGAGACAGGCTCTGCGGTCTGATGACGTGCCGGGCAGTGGCCGGATTCGGTCTCGTATCAGGAATCACAAGAGTAAATATCGGGCGCACAGGCGCGAGCGTTTTTGCCGGTTTTTCAGAGGCTTAGCTGCCGCTGATCCGCTGCGGCGCCCGTCTTGAAGTGAGTTTCTGCCAACTAGACTACTTTTTCTGTCATCAAAACGTAATAAACTCCGAGGCTCGCAAATTTTCGACCAGGCAACACATGGAAATTCAGCCGCTCAGTTCAGGGATAGTGATGATCGGACTACTGCTGTGGCTGCTGTGGGCATCAGGCTCCCGGCACTGAGCCGATAACCACTAACCAGCGGACCACCGAATCGCAATACTCATGACGGACCCCAGCACTATCCCCGCAGACCCAGCCAACAGTACTCCCGCAGCCCCTGACACCACCACCAGCCCCGAGACGCCGGCCGCACCCGCTGCGGGAGCGGGCTCCGCTCCCGTGACCTCTGGCGTCGCCATCCGCAGGCGCCGGCCCACGAAGCGGCAGATGTCGAAGCAGGCGCTGAAAAAATTCTCCGGCAGCGTCGATACCGCGAACCCGGCCGGCAAGAAACGAAAGAGGATCGCCGTGCCCGCCGCCGAGGCGCTCGCGCTGAAACTGCTGAAGCAGCGCTGCGAACAGGAAGGACTGCCGATCAAGACCGACGAACTATTGCGGATTGCAATCGCGCAGGTATGGCCGATGTCGGCCCGGCGGCTGCGCAATGCGCGCTCCCGGTTGCTGCCGCTGGCGGAGCACGACGCGACGAGCTGAACTGACGGGTGGTGGTCGATACGCTGAATTTGATGGCGCGGCTGGCGGGGATCGAACCCACGACCCTTGGCTTCGGAGGCCAATACTCTATCCACTGAGCTACAGCCGCACTGTTCCGTCAAACGGAAGACCGGCAAGGATACCGTCTTTCCTCTGGCCAGTCCATGAGAGTGCGGCGCCGGAGGCGAGATTCCTGCGGTTTCGTCTATAATTCCGGGCTTTGCCGGAGCCTCCGGCGACCGCACGGAATAAACCAAACGAGGACATCATGAGCGACGCCCACAACGAGCACGAATCCCTGATCAAGACCCCGGCGCAGCTGATCGCTGCCGTCGTCGCCGGCTTTGCCGTGCCCATCCTGATCATCGTCCTGCTAGTTCACTACGTCGGCCAGGCACCGAAGACGGGTGCGGGCTCGAACTCGCAATCGCCGGAAGCGATCGCCGCGCGCCTGAAGCCGGTGGCCGACGAGGGCTTCACGCTGGCAGCCGCCGGCGGAGCCCGCGAACTGAAAACCGGCGAGCAGGTGTACACCGCCGCTTGCGCGGCCTGCCACAGCGCAGGTGTGGCAGGCGCACCGAAGACCGGCGATGCCGGTGCCTGGGGTGCGCGCCTCGCGCAGGGCTACGACACGCTGGTCTCGCATGCGATCAAGGGCATCCGCGGCATGCCTGCCAAGGGCGGCAATGCCGACCTCGACGACCTCGAGGTCGCCCGTGCCGTCGTGCACATGGCCAACGCCTCGGGCGGCAAGCTGAAAGAGCCGCCGGTGCCGGCACCGAAAGAGGAAAAGGCCGCTCAGTAAGCGGCCGCACGGTCGGCCTGTGGCCGACACGCTGATCAATCCCGGTTGCGACCGGGATTTTTTTCGTCTGCAGCGTGGCCAGGCGCCGCAACGGTGTCGCGGCTCAGCCATCGTTGCAGCAGCGCGAGTGCCGCCGCGCCGCCGCCGGCCAGCAGCAGCGCGCGGCGCGTCCAGCGCCCGAGCGTGCCGGCGCGCAGCAGCCAAGGCAAGGCAGCCAGCAACAGGCGAGTTCCGCGGGTGGTCAGTCCTGCGCCCAGCGCGGCGGGCAACGACACCGCCGGCAGGCCGTCGCGCATGGCAGCACGCAGATCTCGCCGAGCTTCGCTCACATCCAGCCGATGCAACTGCGCTTCGAGCAGCAGCAATTTCTTGCACGCCTCGCGCGGCGTGTCGGGCCGGTTCACCGGCCCTCCTCCGGCGCGGTGCCGAACAGCGCTTCGTGGTCCTTGCGCAATTCGGCCAGCGTGACGGGCAGGCCGACCCGGCCTTCGGCGAGGATGCGGCGCGCGCGCTGCAGCAGCAGCCAGGCCAGCACGCCGTAGGCCAGCGAGAGAATCAGCAGGATGCGCCAGCCGAGCGCCTCCCAGAACACGGCGACCAGCAGCGCGGACAGGCCCACGAGCGCCAGCGCCGCCGCACCGAGCGCCGCCGCGCCGAACAGCAGGACCCTGAGCAGCGCATCGCGGGCGTCGCCCAGTTCGAGCAGCGCATAGGACGCGCGCGTGCCCAGCAGCGCGCCGAGGCTGGCGGCCAGCGTGGCGGCGCTGGAGAACATGCCCGGCGGCGGCCGGTTTGATGGAGATGGGTCGTGCGCGGACGGATCGGACACGGGATCAGGGGCGCGGGGTGAGGAGCGCGGACTCAGCGGCGCGCGATCAGCATGCCGACCAGCACGCCGACGGCGCCGGCGATGCCGATGGCGCGCCATGGATGTTCATGGACGTAGGCGTCGGTGTCATCGGCGATCTTGCGCCCCTTCTCGACCGCGGCATGCTGCAGTTCCTGCGCGCGCTCCATCGCGTTGTCGAGGAGCTGCATGCCCTGCGTGCGCAACTGCTCGGCGCGCACGCCGCCGGCGGAGGTGGCCTCGTCGAACAGCGACTGGGCGTCGCGCATGAGGGTCTTCAGGTCATTGCGTGCGGTTTCAATGCGGCTTTCCTGCATGGCGGCTCTCCGGTGGACGAATGCACGGAAAATCATACCCGGCGCAGCGAGTCAATAACCGAAAAACCTTGCCAATTAGTCAAGCAAGCTTGCTGCGCAGCCGATACCAGAGCAGGCCTATCCATTCATGCAGCGCATAGTGGCTGCTCTTGAGCGCCGGCGCGCCCGGGATGAAGCTGGCCGCATCCAGCGGCCGCGTTGAGAGGAAGCCGGTCGGCGCGGGCACGACCTCGAAGCCGGCCTGCACGAAGCTGCGTTCGGAGCGCGGCATGTGCAGCGCATCGGTCACCAGCAGGATGCGCGCGATACCCTCCTTCTGCAGCACCAGCGACGCATGCAGCGCGTTCTGCGCGGTATTGTCGGACGTGGATTCGAGCCAGCGCACCGGCACGCCGAAGTCTTCCTTCAAACTGCGCGCCATGACCTCGGCTTCGCTCTCGCCGTGGCCGTCCGGCGCACCGCCGCTGACAAGCACGGGCAACTTCGTCAGCCGATGCAGGCGCGCTGCATGGCGCAGGCGAACCAGTGTCGCCTCCGACGGCTGGTGCCGCTGCCCGTCCTCGGGGGCGAAGTAACGTCGGCCGCCGCCGAGCACCACGATAGCCTGCGCGCGGCTGTCCTTCGGATCGGCCACCGGCAACAAGCGCCGCTCGAGCGGCTCGACCAGCAGGCGCGAGCCGGCGCTCGTCGACAGGCCGAGCAGCAACAGGGCCGCCAGCGCGATGATGCTGTAACCGACGCGACGGAAGCGGCGCGCAAGCCATGCGCCGGCAAGCGCGAGCAGCAGCAGCGACACCGGGGGCAGCAGCAGCGCGGCGAAGGCATTCGTGAGGAACCAGCTGATCGACATGGCGGGAGGCTTTTCGACAAATATTTGCTACCCACATTGTAAACGGCGCATTTCCCGCTCGACACCCGCTAATCCGTTCGGTAGAATGCGCGGCTCTCGAGTGTTAACCGCACTCGAATGGAGCGGTAGTTCAGTTGGTTAGAATACCGGCCTGTCACGCCGGGGGTCGCGGGTTCGAGCCCCGTCCGCTCCGCCAGTATTTCAAATGCCCGCCTCGTGTGGGCATTTCTTTTTGCGGAGCGGAGAGACCCACCTGCGTGGGTCTCGGCGGGGCTCGAAGGGATTCGCTTGCAAGCGAATCCGCGGCCCGCAGGATGTGGGCGAGCCCAGTCCGCTCCGCCAGTATTTCAAATGCCCGCCTCGTGTGGGCATTTCTTTTTGCGATTGAATCGTTGGGATGGCGGGTTTCGCCTCCGGCTCTACCCGCCCTACGGCCTGAGAGATTGCCTTTGAAGCTCGTAGGGCGGATAGAGCGCAGCGAAATCCGCCATGCCCCGCGGCCGCCCGTTCCTCACGCCGCCGCCTCGATCTGCTCCCCACCCAGCGCCAGCAGCAGGTCATCGAGCATCTGCGCGATCTCGCCCGCCATCAGCAGGAAGTCCGATTCAAAACGCTCTTCATCGCCGGCAGAGACCTCGCCGTTCTCCTTCAGCACATCGAGCGCGGCCACGCGCTTGATGGCCAGCGATTCGGTCAGCACGAAGGACACCTTGTCGCGCCAGGTCAGCGCGGCGCGCGTGCACTGTTTGCCGCCCTGGATGTGACGCCGCACCTCCTCCGGCTCGACCGAATGACGCACATAGCGCACCGTCGCGTTGCCGTGCGCAGTCGAGCGCAGCTCGAGATCCTGGTCGATCGTGAAGCCGTGCGGCGGATCGTCCGAGAGCAACCAGTCCGTCATCGCGGCCACCGGGGAGCGCTGCGTGTGCAGCGTCATCAGCGGCAGCTTGTCGATGGCTTTCACCAGCAGCTTGATCGCATCCTCGGCGCGCGCGCTGCCGGCCGCATCGACCACCAGCCAGCCATGGACAGTATCGATCCAGACGCCGGTGTCGCTCTGCAGCGAGAAGGCGCGCGGCAGCAACTCGTCCGTAACCTGCTCCTTGATTTCCTTCATCTGCTTGCGGCCGCAGCGAAAGCCCTGCTGGTCGGCGATCTCGGCCGCCTTCTCGCGCGCGACCTGGTTGATCACCGAGGATGGCAGCAGCTTCTTTTCGGTGCGCAGCTTCAGCAGGATCTGGCGGTTGCTCGCATAGGCGAGCCGGCCGTCATTGGCAGGCGCGACCCAGCCCTGGCTGGTCGGCTGCTGAGTCGTGCACGGCAGGAAGGCCTGGGCGGCGAGCGCGGCGTCGAGGTCGTCGGCCGAGATCGACCAGTGCCGGGGCAGGCGAAACAGTTGCAGGTTCTTGAACCACATGGCGACGCTTCCGAAAAAAGCGGCCATTCTACCTGCGGCGGTGCGGGAGGTAACCAAGCGCTGGCGGGTTTTTCCAACGCTGATCTTCCCCTTTCCCGACGGAGTCCATCATGCCCGGCAGCGCGCTCGATCCAGACAACTTCAACCTGCCCGGCCGGCAGCTCGGGCGGGAGATGGCGGATTTCGCTGCGCTCTATCCGCCCTATCGTTCATCCGCTTGGTCGTAGGGCGGATAGAGCGCAGCGAAATCCGCCGTCGGCGTCTACTGCGCCGGCCCCGTCGGCTGCTGCCTTCGGTGCTGTACGAGTATCCACGGCTTGACCACCACGGCCCACAGCAGCGTATCGTCGGCGTGCCAGCTGCCGGCCTGCTCGTCGGTGACCTTCCGGATTAGCCCGGCATTCATCCAGCCGAGCACGCTGTCCTTGTCGTCGGCCGCGATGCGCGCGCCGACGTCGATCAGGTCAAGTTCACCGGCGACCGAGATCACTGAGCCGCTGGCAAAGAAGCGTTCGAGTTCGCTCCAGCGCATCTGCGCGGTCTGCTCGTTGAGCTCGTTGCGCAGCGATGCAAGTATCTTTTCGTTAATCATGAAGCGCGTTCAGTAGTGCGGCGGCTTATCGTTGGCCGGCTGTCCGCCGGGAAGACGCGCATGCACGTCGGCCAGCCGCTTGGCCAGCGCCATGCACAGCGCATCGAGTTCGTCGATTTTCTTCTGCTGCTGGTAGACGGTCTGGTTCAGCACGTCCAGCAGGTATTCCTGATGCGCGATCTTGCTCTCGAGGTTGACCCGGTGTTCTTCCATTCGTTGCCTTTCAGTGTTTCGGCGCCTTGCTGCGGCAGGCGTCCGAGCAGTATTTCACCTGCTCCCAGCTGGCCGCCCATTTCTTGCGCCATGTGAAGGGCCGGCCGCAGGCCGCACAGGTCTTGACCGGCAAGTTGTGCGGGTTGCGGAATCCGGCCGCGGGCTTGCCCATCGTCATGCGGCCTTCGGCTTCTGCAGCAGCGCCTTCAGGTTGGCGAGCCGGTCTTGCGGCGTCAGCTTCTCGCTCTCGGCAGGCACGGCGTCGCCTTCGTCGAGGCGCATTTCGCTGATGAAGCGCGACACCTCGCAGGGTGCGCTCTCTCGCGCACGCTTGCGCTTCTTGCACCAGGTGATGGTCAGGCTGCGCTGCGCGCGCGTGATGCCGACGTACATCAGCCGCCGCTCTTCCTCGATGCGCTGGGCGGCCGCGTCGGGCGGCGCGTCCGGGTCGCCCTTGTGCGGCAGGATGCCCTCTTCGACGCCGACCATGAACACATGGCCGAACTCGAGGCCCTTGGACGCATGCAGCGTCGACAGGCGCACCGCGTCCGGCTCCTCGTCGCGGCCTTCGAGCATGCTCATCAGCGCGACCATCTGCGTCAGCTCGAGCAGCGATTTTTCGGGGCCGTCGCCGTCGCGCCCGCCATTGCCCTTCTCTTTTAGCCAGCCGACGAAGTCGAGCACGTTCTGCCACTTGTCCTGCGCCTGCTTGTCGTCAAAGGTATTGAACAGGTAGTTTTCGTAGTCGATGGCCTTCATCATGTCGTCGAGCACCGCGCCGGCATTCTCGCCGGTTCCGGCCGCGCCCACGCGCGCAGCGCGCGCCTCGAGCTGGTTGATGAAGTCACAGAATTCGCGCAGCGGCGCGAGCTGGCGGTCATTCAGCCTGGCCTCGATACCGCCCTTGAACACGGCCTCGAACAGCGAGCAGTTCCATTGCTTCGAGAACTCGCCCAGCGCCTCCAGCGTGGCCTGCCCGACGCCGCGGCGCGGCGTGGTGACGGCGCGGATGAAGGCCGGATCGTCGTCGTCGTTGGCGATCAGTCGCAGGTAGGCGATGATGTCCTTGATCTCGGCGCGGTCGAAAAAGCTTTGCCCGCCCGACATCACGTACGGTATGCGCTCGCGGCGCAGCGCCTTTTCCAGCGCGCGCGACTGGTGGTTGCCGCGATACAGGATCGCGTAATCGGAAAACTTCGCGCGGCGCTCGAACTTGTGCGCCGACACCATGATGGCGACCTGGTCGGCTTCAGCCTCGTCGTCGTCCATCGCGATCACCTTGATCGGGTCGCCGAGCCCGTGCTCGGACCACAGCGACTTATCGAACAGCTTCGGGTTGTTCCGGATTACCGCATTGGCGGCCTGCAGGATGCGCGTGCTCGAGCGATAGTTCTGCTCGAGCTTGATCAGCTTGAGGTCGGGAAAATCGTCCTGCAGGATGCGCAGGTTTTCCATCGTCGCGCCGCGCCACGCATAGATCGCCTGGTCGTCGTCGCCGACGGCCGTGAACATCGGCTTCTTGCCGACGCCGGTCACGAGCAGCTTCACCATTTCGTACTGGCAGGTGTTGGTGTCCTGGTATTCGTCGAGCAGCAGGTAGCGCAGGCGGCGCTGCCAGCGGTCGCGCGCGGCTTCGTCGTTGCGGAATAATTCGACCGGCAGGCGGATCAAGTCGTCGAAATCGACCGCCTGGTAGCTCGACAGCGTGGCGAGGTAATTGCGGTAGAGGCGCGCGGCCTGCGCTTCGTCTTCATCGGTCGCCTGTTGCAGCGCCTGCTCGGGCGAGAGCAAGGCGTTCTTCCATAGCGACATCCGGTTCTGGATGCGGCGGATGACGGCCTTGTCGGTCGTCACCGCGAGGTCCTGCACGATGGCGAAGCAATCGTCGCTGTCCATGATCGAGAAGCGGTCCTTCAGCCCGATGGCGGCCGCCTCGCGCCGCAGGATCTGCACGCCGAGCGAGTGGAAAGTCGAGACGGTCAGCTGCTTGGCCTGTCCCGGCTCCTTCAGCAGCTTCGCGACGCGCTCGCGCATTTCGAGCGCGGCCTTGTTGGTGAAGGTCAGCGCGGCAATGTTGCGCGCTTCGTAGCCGCAGGCCTCGATCAGGTGCGCGATCTTCTGCGTGATGACGCGTGTCTTACCCGAGCCGGCGCCGGCCAGCACGAGACAGGGGCCATCGATATAGAGGACGGCGGCGCGCTGCGGCGCGTTCAGGCCATGCTGCATGGAGGGGGCGCGACGGCGAAAGGAAAGAAAGGAAACGAGCGCGCCATTGTATCGAATAATGGAAACATCGCGGCTGCCTCTGGCGCTCCGGGGCACGCATGGTAAAGTGAATCGTCAACTGTTCTGCCTGCCGATGAAATTCACCCATCTTGTCGAAATCAACATGCCGGACAATCCGCTGGTCGTGTCGCTGACGCGCGAACAGCTATGGCGCGGCCTCGTGCTGCGCGCCGAGCGCCCCACACTGTTCCTGCTCGGGCTCGATGCCTGCGAGATCACGGCCCGCTCGGCCGATGGCCTGTCGCGCACGCTACGCTTCGGCCAGCTCGTGGTGCGCGACCATGTACGCTTCCTGCCGCTGCAGAACGTGCATTATCACGTGCCGCAGCAGGACCCGATGCCGATGTCGGACCTGACGATGACGATCGAGGAGCCGCAGCCCGGCTCGCTGTTCGTGCGCTTCGAGTACGACGACCACCAGGCCGCGCAGGAGACTGCCGAGGAAGCGTTCTACAACGATTTCCGGCGCGAGGCCTACAAGGAGGCGGACATCGACACGATACGCATGATCCGGCAACTCGCGCAGGAAGGCGAACTGGACGCGCCGCTGCAATGAGGCGCTGGACCCCGGCGTAAGCCGGGATCCATGGCCGTCGCACACCTGCAGCCAATCTTGCAAGGCCGCGTTCCCGGCGCTCAATGCCCCTTCATCTTTTCCCACCCGTAGCGCACCGCCTGCTTGGTCCGCTCCCACGGACTGCCGGCATGCGAGGCCTCCCAGTCGGAGCGCACCTGGGGCTCGAGTTCGTCCCACCGGTAGCCGTGGTATTTCTGCTGGTTTGCGAGGTTGGCGCCATAGCGGTAGGCTGACGCATAGTCTTCGTACTGGCCGCCGCTGCTGCCGTAGGCCGTCTGCCAGTGAGTGCGGAAGTCGTCGTCGCCGGCGACGGTTCCCGAACCCATGCCGGCGCCCTGCGCGCCCAGCTGCTCGACCTCGACATCGGTGCGGCGCACGGTGTCCTGTATGGTCTCGGTGCGCTCGGTGACTTCCTTGCCCACCCTCACCTCCTCGACCACGCGCGCCGTCTTGCCGACGACGGCTTCCTCGGCGCTCTCGCGCACTTCGATCGTGCCCTCCTTGAAGGCCTCGATGTCGGCGGCGCTGGCCGGCTGATCGACGGCGGTGCGCTCGATGGTGACATGCTCCTCGCGCAGCTGCACCGATTCCTGCACCGGTGTTTCGGTCACGCGGCTGAAGACGCGCACGCCGCCACGCTGTACGGTGCGCTTGCCGACCTGCAGCTGTTCCTCGATCACGGGGATGGCCTGCCCGGTACTGGCCGACGTCGATGCGGCCGGGGTTCCGTCAGAAGACTGCTGACCGCTGGTGGCAACGATGGTCTTGCTGACCATATCTCGGTCGTTGCGGATTTCCTCGGCGGTGTACAGCGGCGCATCGCTCTGGTAGCCGGTCCAGCCGCTGCTGCGCCAGTGGGACGCACGCTGGTCGAGGTCGACCGCGTTGAAGCGCTGCAGGATATCGGCCGCGCGCTCGGCCTGTTCCTCGCTCTGCGCATCGACGCTGACCATGTAGCCGCCGCGGCGCACGGCTTCGGAATACACACCGGCATCGTCGCTGTGCTGGTCGCTGCCGAACAGCGAACTGAAGAAGCCGCCGATGCTCCATCCGCCGCTGTCGCTGGTGTCCTGCTGCGAGCGCAACGCCTGTTGCCTGCCCTCGGAACTGTCCTCGGCCGGGCTGAGTTTCACGTCGGCCTGGGTGAAGCCGCCCTCGGCAAAGAGGGCATTCATCGCGCCCTGCGCATCGCCGTACTCGTCGTAGACGGCTACTACGGTATTGTTCATCTCGGTCTCCTCGTCTGAAGTGATGGTCTGCGATCGTTCAGGTGCCGCGCTTATTGCGTCGGGGGATCGCGCCCCGTGCCACCACCATGGCCCTCGTCGAAGCGCTCGATCGATACCTGTTCGCTGCGCAGCACGACCTGCTCGGTCGCGTGACGCACGGTCGCGCGGGCGGTGATGCGTATCTCTTCCTTCAACCGCAGCCGCTTTTCGACGACCAGCACTTCCTCCAGCACCGGAACCACGAGGGT
>JAMNXS010000108.1 GCA_023653025.1 Burkholderiaceae bacterium | reverse complement strand
GTCAGCGCCAGCAGCGTCCAGACCAGCAGCAGCGCGAGCAGCCCGCCGACATCGCTGCCCAGCCGCCAGACCACGATGCCCGACAGCAGCGCCGACAGCAGTTCGACGGCCGGATAGCGCGGCGAGATTGGCGCGCGGCAGTGGCGGCAGCGGCCGCGCAGCCAGAGCCAGCTGACGACAGGAATGTTCTCGGCCGCCGACAGCGTGTGCCCGCACGACGGGCAGGCCGAGCGCGGGACGATCAGGTTGTAGCGGGTGGTGTGCGGCGGCGGATCATCGCGCTCCATCGCGATGAAGTTGTCGGTCTCGCGTTGCAGCATGACCGGGATGCGGTGGATCACCACATTGAGGAAGCTGCCGACCAGCAGGCCGACCAGGCCCCAGACCAGGGCCGCGGACAGGATGCCGGGCGGCGCATCGAACAGCAGCGACAGGATGGGCGACAGCGCAGACCCGTTGGCAGCGAAACCTTCGGTCATCAGATCACCGAACCCAGCTTGAAAATCGGCAGGTACATCGCAATCACCAAACCCCCAATCAGTCCGCCGAGCACGACCATGATGACCGGCTCCATCAGCGACGACAGCGACGCCACCGCCGCATCGACTTCTTCTTCGTAAAATTCCGCGACCTTGCGCAGCATCTCGTCGAGCGCCCCCGACTCCTCGCCGATGGCGGCCATTTGCGTCACCATGGGCGGGAACACCTGCACCTGCTGCATCGCCGCCGTCAGGCTGATGCCGCTGGCCACGGCCGCCGCGATCTTCTGCGTAGCCTCATGGTACACCGCGCTGCCGGATGCGCCGCCGACCGAGTCCAGCGATTCTACCAACGGCACGCCGGCCGAGAACATGGTCGCCAGCGTGCGTGTCCAGCGCGCCAGCACGGACTTGCGGATCACCGGCCCCAGAATCGGCAGCTTCAGCAGTAAGCGGTCGGTAGCGGCCTGCATCGCCGGCGAGCGCCGCCAGCGATGGATGAACAGCGCGCCGGACACCACGGCGCTGCCGACGACCAGATGCCACCAGTCGACGAACTGGTCCGACAGCCAGATCACGACCAGCGTCGGCATGGGCAGCTCGGCGCCGAAGCTCTCGAACACGCTCTTGAACGAAGGCACGACCCAGATCATGATCACGGCCGTCACGATCATCGCGACCGCCAGCACCGCCGCCGGATAGAACATCGCCGATTTGATCTTGCCTTTGACTGCAAGTGTCTTTTCCTTGTAGGTGGCCAGCCGCGCCAGCAACTCTTCGAGGATGCCCGCCTGCTCGCCGGCGGCGACGAGGTTGCAGAACAGCTTGTCGAAATACTGCGGATAGCGGCGGAAAGCCTGCGCGAGGCTGGTACCGGTTTCGACATCGGCGCGGATGTCGAGCAGCAGCCGCGTGACCGACGGGTTCGCATGCCCGCGCGCGACGATGTCGAAAGCCTGCAGCAGTGGCACGCCGGCCTTGAGCATCGTCGCCAGCTGGCGGGTGAACATGCAGAGGTCTTTTTCGCCGATGCGGCGGGTGCGGGCCGCCGGTTTCTTCTTCAGTACAGAGACGGAGATGCCCTGCCGCCGCAATTGCAGCCGCGCCGCCGGCAGGTTCGGCGCGCGCAGTTCGCCTTGCATGATGCGCCCGGTGCGGTCCTTGCCGTCCCAGAGGTAGATCGGGTCGGCGGGTTTTTTGGTTTTCAGTGGGGGCTTGGCCATGGTCAGCGTACTCCAACGAGGCGGTGGATTTCCAGAATTACGGCGGATTTCGCCTTTGGCTCTATCCGCCCTACGGTTTGCCGCCGTTTATTTGATGAAGTAGGGCGGATAGAGCCAAAGGCGGAATCCGCCGGTATCGGCCAGCCATCGACAATCCGCCCACGCTCACCGCCCCGCACGGCCGCGATCACATGTTCGTACACGCCAAAATCTCCTCCAAACTCGTCAACCCCTGCCGCACCTTCAACAACCCTGACTCCCGCAAGGTCCGCACCCCTTCCCGCCGCGCCTGCGCCTCGATCTCGAGCGCCGTCCCCTGCGCGAGGATGATTTCCTCGATTGCCGCCGACACCGGCATCACCTGATACACCCCCACGCGCCCCTTGTAGCCGCTGCCCGCGCAGCGCTCGCATCCGACGGCGCGATAGGGCGTGAAGCTGCCGATATCGGCCTCGGCCAATCCCGCTGCCAGCAGTGCATCGAACGACACATCGGCCGGCTGCTTGCAGCTGCACAGCTGGCGCGCCAGGCGCTGCGCTGTGATCAGGTTGACGGCCGATGCGATGTTGAACGGCGCCACGCCCATGTTCAGCAGGCGCGTCAGCGTCGAGGGCGCATCGTTGGTGTGCAGCGTCGAGAACACCATGTGGCCGGTCTGTGCGGCCTTGATCGCGATGTCGGCGGTGTCGAGATCCCGGATCTCGCCGACCATGATCACGTCCGGGTCCTGCCGCAGGAAGGCGCGCAGCGCAACGGCAAACGTGAGCCCGGCGCGCTCGTTGATGTTGACCTGGTTGATCCCCGGCAGATTGATCTCGGCCGGGTCTTCGGCCGTGGCGATGTTGATGCCGGGTTTGTTGAGAATGTTCAGGCAGGTATACAGCGATACCGTCTTGCCCGAGCCGGTCGGCCCGGTCACCAGCACCATGCCGTAGGGGCGGCCGATTGCATCGAGCAGCAGCGCCTTCTGGTCCGGCTCGTAGCCGAGCACGTCGATGCCGAGCTGCGCCTGGCTGCCGTCGAGGATGCGCATGACGATTTTTTCGCCGAACAGCGTCGGCAGCGTCGACACGCGGAAGTCGATGCTGCGCGTGCTGGAGACGGCTAGCTTCATCCGGCCATCTTGCGGCACGCGCTTCTCCGAAATGTCGAGCCGCGAGATGACCTTGATGCGCGAGGCGAGCTTGTCCTTGATCGCCAGCGGCGGCTGCGCGATCTCGCGCAACTCGCCGTCGATCCGAAAGCGAATCCGGTAGAACTTCTCGAAGGGCTCGAAATGCAGGTCCGACGCGCCGAGGTTGATGGCGTCGGTCAGTATCTTCTGCAGGAAGCGCACGACCGGTGCATCGTCAATCTCACTGCTGTCGGCGGTCGATGTGGCGGTGTCCTCGACCAGCGCGACAGGGTCGAGTTCTTCGCCGATCAGGTCGGACAGGTTCTGCTCGGTGCTTTGCGACAGCCGACCGAGCAGATCAACCAGCTGCGGCAGCGACACCACCACCGGATCGACGGCCATGCCGGTCTGGAACTTCACCTGGTCCAGCGCCTGCGTCGCCGTCGGATCCGCGACCGCCACTGTGATCCGGCTCGTGCGCCTGGCCAGCACCACCACCCGCTGCGACTGCATGAGCCGCTCGTCAAGCATTTTGGCCGGCAGCGACTGCAGATTGACCGCCGAGAGATCCAGCAGCGGGCAACCGAATTGCGTCGAGCAGAAGTGCGCCAGCGCATGGGCATCGAGCGCGCCATGACGGATAAGCGCATCGATGAACGGCAGCTTGTCTGCCATGGCGGTGCGTTGAACGGCTTCCGCCTGCTCGGCGCTCAGCAGCCCCGCACGCTGCAGCGCGCGCGGCAAGGCAGTCGGCGGCGGGGTGTAGATCGCGGAAGGGCGCATCGGCGTGGACAGGGTGGCGATGCGGCGGATGATGCCGCCGCCCCTCTGCCGGTGCCGGGCGTCAGGTGAAGATGAGGGTGGGTTCCAGAGGCCGGCGGCGGTTGAGGTGCGGGATGTGATGCGTGTTGACAACAGCGTCCGAGGCGGCGGGCCAGCGCTCCCATGCGCTTACCGCTTTTTTTTCGCGAATCGCCCCACCGCCGATAATTCCAGATAATTCCAGACCCAAGAATGATAGTATCCATCATCGATACCTATCATACGGGAGGGCCCATGGACAGAGCAAAAATTTTCCAGACCGGTCGCAGCCAGGCCGTGCGCCTTCCGAAGGCTTACCGATTGTCGGGAGACGAGGTCGTCGTCCGGCATGTCGGCAACGGCGTGCTGCTGCTTCCCGTGGATGATGTGTGGGGAATGATGGAGGCGGCGCTCGAGATGTTCGAGCCCGGTTACCCCATCGAGCGTGAGCAGCCTGCCCCGCAATCCAGAGAGGAATGGCTGCCTTGAACCGCTATTTGCTCGACACGAACATCTGCATCTACCTGATCAACCGCCGGCCGCCGTCCGTCATCGAGCGGTTCCGCCGCGAACCCGCTGGCGCGATCGCGTTGTCGGCCGTTTCCGCGGCCGAGCTGACCTATGGCGTACACAAAAGCGGCTCCCGGAAAAACATCGAGGCACTACAGTTCTTTCTGGCGCCCCTCGACATTCTGCCGTTCGACGAACAGGCGATCTGGCACTACGGCCAGCTACGGTCGGCGCTGGAAAAACAAGGCAAGCCCATCGGTGCGATGGACACGCTGATTGCAGCCCACGCCCTGTCGCTGAACCTGACGCTCGTCACCAACAATGTCCGCGAGTTCGAGCGCGTTGAAGGACTGCGGGTCGATAACTGGGTTTGAGCAGCGGGACAGAGTATATCGTCGCGTACGACCAGCAGACCTGAGCGCGCCGCCCCAAAAACCGTCATCCCGGCGCAGGCCGGGATCCATCGTCGCAAACGATCAGCCAGTCAATCACCCCGGCCGATACAGCTTCACCATCTTGATCACCTGCTCCTGCACCTGCACGATCTCGATCACGCAGTCGGCGACCTTGACGCCGACGCTGGCTTCCGGAATCTCCTCCAGCATCTCCAGCAGTAGCCCATTGACCGTCTTCGGCCCGTCGGTCGGCAGGCTCAGCCCGAGCCGCTTGTTGATGTCGCGCAGCGACGTCGATGCCTCGAGCAGGCACTCGCCGCGCTCGTCCCAGCCGAACTGATCGGCGCGCGTCGCACCCGGCGTCGAGGTCGTGAACTCGCCGACCATCTCCTCGATGATGTCGTCGAGCGTCACCAACCCCTGCACCTCGCCATACTCGTCGACGATGACGGCCAGCCTCTCCTGATTCTCCTGAAAGTACTGCAGCTGCGTAAATAGATCCGTCTCGGGCGGGATGAAGTAGGGCGCGGTCAGCAACTCGCGGAAATGCTCGACGGTGATCTCGTCGACCTGGTTCAGCAGCGCCATCGCCTTCCTCACATGCAGGATGCCGACGATCTGGTTCACCTCGCCCTCATGCACCAGCAGCTTGTTGTGATAGCAGGTCGTCAGCTGATGGGTGATCTCGTCGACCGGCACCGACAGGTTCAGCGCCTCGATCTGTGCGCGCGGCGTCATCACGTCTTCGACGGTCACGCGCTCGAGGTCGAACAGGTTCAGCAAAATGCTTTTGTGCTTGTGCGGTATGAAGTTGCCGCCTTCGAGCACCATCGAGCGCAGTTCCTCCGGCGAGATCCGCTGGTCGCGTGCCTCGCTGCCGGTGCGGATGCGCAGCAGCCTCAGCAGGCGGCTGACGAACAGGTTGACGAACCAGATCGCCGGGCGGCCGATGAAGATCAGCGGCTTGATGATGAACGAGGCCGGCAGCGCGATGCGCTCCGGGTAGGTTGCACCGATCACCTTTGGCGTGATCTCGGCAAACACGATCAGGAAGAAGGCTACGACGGCGGTGGCCACGGTGATCACGGTTTCGTCATTGCCGAACGTGGAAATCGCAATCGACGTCACCAGCGCTGTGATCAAGGCATTGACGAGCGTGTTGGCGATCAGGATCAGCGACAGCATGCGGTCGGTGCGATCGAGCAGCCACAAGGTAGTCGCCGCCAGCCGCGAGCCGCGCCGCGCCAGATGCTTGACCCGATGGCGGTTGAGCGCCATCAGGGCGGTTTCGGAGATCGAGAAGAAGGCCGAGGTGGCCGTCAGCAGGGCGAGGGCGAGGAGTTGTACCCACAAGGGGACGGAGTC
>JAMNXS010000035.1 GCA_023653025.1 Burkholderiaceae bacterium | reverse complement strand
GCGGCCTTGCGTGCCTTCACGCTGGCCGGCTTGGGCGGCGCCGCCTTGCGCGACGCGGTCTTCTGCGCCCGCTTCGCGCCGAACAGGCCGTTGCGCCCCTGCTCGGCGTCGGCACGGCGCGACTCCTTTTTCAGCTGCGTGTGGATGCCAGGCTCGTGGACCAGCCGCAAGTCGATGCGTCGTGCATCGAGATCGACGCGGCTGACCTGCACCGTCACGCGGTCGGTCAGCTGGTAACGGATGCCGGTGCGCTCGCCGCGCAGCTCGTGGCGCGCCTCGTCGTACTGGAAATAGTCGGCGCCGAGGTCGGTGACATGCACCATCCCCTCGATGTACAGGGCGTCGAGCTGCACGAAGATGCCGAACGAGGCGACGCCGGAGATCGTGCCTGTGAATTCCTCGCCCAGCTTGTCGCGCACGAAATAGCACTTCAGCCACGCTTCGACATCGCGCGAGGCCTCGTCGGCGCGCCGCTCGTTGGCCGAGCAGTGAATGCCCAGCGCTTCCCAGATCGCGAGCTCGCCCTCGGCGCGCTTCTTGCCGGCCGCGCGATCGCGCGCCTGCATCTTGCGCGCCGCCGGCGACAGATTGGTGTTCAGCGACTCGGTGACGATGCCCTTCGGATGATATTGCCTGCCCTGCAGGATGGCCTTGATCGCGCGGTGGGTCAGCAGATCCGGGTAGCGACGAATCGGGCTCGTGAAATGCGCATAGGCTTCGTAGGACAGGCCGAAGTGGCCGATATTGTCGGGGCTGTAAACCGCCTGCTGCATCGAGCGCAGCAGCATGGTCTGCAACAGCACCGCGTCCGGGCGTCCCTTTATTTTCTCCATCAGCGCCGCGTAGTCGGAGGCCGACGGAGAGTTGCCGCCGCCGAGCGACAGCGCGAGCTGTTTCAGGAAAGTGCGCAACTGGTTCAACTTCTCTTCGGTCGGTCCGGCATGGATGCGGTACATGCCTGGATGCTTGTTCCGCTCCATGAAGTCGGCTGCGCAAACGTTGGCCGCGAGCATGCACTCCTCGATCAGCCGATGGGCGTCATTGCGGGTGCGCGGCAGGATCTGCTCAATCTTGCCGGCGGCGTTGCTGACGATGTAGGTCTCGGTAGTGTCGAAATCCATCGCGCCGCGCTCCTTGCGCGCCGCCAGCAGCACCTGGAACAATTCGTACAGATCCTGCAGATGCGGCAGCAGCCCGATGCGCCGCTGCGCTTCCGGGCCGCGCGTGTTTCCGAGTATCGCCGCCACCTCGGTATATGTCAGCCGCGCGGCCGAGTGGATCACCGCCGGATAAAATTGGTAGGCGCGGACCTCGCCCTTGGTCGTGATCACTGCATCGCAGACCAGGGTCAGGCGGTCGACGTCCGGGTTCAGTGAGCACAGGCCGTTCGACAGTTTTTCCGGCAGCATCGGAATCACGCGGCGCGGAAAATAGACCGACGTGCTTCGCTCCAGCGCATCGACGTCGAGCGCGTCATTCGGCTTGACGTAGTGGCTGACGTCAGCGATGGCGACGATCAGCCGGTAGCCCTTGCTGCGGCCTATCCTGACCGGCTCGCAATAGACAGCGTCGTCGAAGTCGCGGGCGTCTTCGCCGTCGATCGTCACCAGCGGCACGTCGCGCAGATCGACGCGGCCTTCCAGGTCTGCCGCCCGAACCTCGGAAGGCAGCTTCGCGGCGAGTTTCTGCGCGTCGTCGGAAAATTCGTGCGGCACCCCGTACTTGCGGACCGCGATTTCGATCTCCATGCCCGGATCGTCGATGTTGCCCAGTACCTCGGCGACGACGCCCTGAGGCTGCGAGTAGCGCGACGGCTGCTCGATCAGCTCGACGCTGACGACCTGACCGGCCTTTGCCTTGCCCGGTGGGCCTGCGAGCAGGATGTCGTGGCTGATGCGCTTGTCCTCGGGCACCACGATCCACGCGCCGTTTTCGTTAACCAGGCGGCCGATCACATGCGTGTTCGCGCGCTGGATGACTTCGACGATCGATCCCTCAGGGCGGCCGCGGCGGTCGGTGCCGGTGACGCGCACCTGCACGCGATCGCCGTGCAGCACCTTCTGCATCTCTTTCTCGGGCAGGAAGATATCCTCACCCTCGTCCGGCATCAAGAAGCCATAGCCGTCGCGATGCGCCGACACCCGGCCCTCGATGAAGCTGGTGGTGTTGGCGAGTTGAATCCGCCCCTTGCGATCCGGCTTGACCTGGCCGTCGCGCTCCATGGCGGCGAGGCGACGGTGCAGCCCATCGAGTTCCTCGTCCTTCACGGCCAGGGTTTTGGCGATAGTGGCCGGGGTTTGCGGCTCGGAAGCGGTGCGCAGTATGCCGAGGATTTCTTCGCGGCTGGGGATGCTGTAGGGATATTGGCTCAAAAGATGCGGGTCGAGAGTGGAAGATGAACAACGCTAGTGTAACGGACAGGCGAAGCCCTTGTCCGAAATGTCATTCCCGTCGCCGCGATCGTCGTTCAAAAAATTTTTGTTTCGTTGTTTGACATTTTTTGCCGAGTCTCTATAATCTCGTCTTCTTCAAGCCCACGTGGCGGAATTGGTAGACGCGCATGGTTCAGGTCCATGTGCCGCAAGGTGTGGGGGTTCGAGTCCCTCCGTGGGCACCAAGCTTGAACGAGAAAAGCCCCGGCTACATAAGTGACCGGGGCTTTTTTATTTTCCGGTGTCCGTCGTTAGAGCGAGGGCCCGGTGGATTCTTCGGCCTCATCGACCGGATCGGTGTCCGGGATCGCGATTCGCATCACATCTTCGTAACTGAAGTCGGCGCGGCGGTAGCGCCCTTCAGTGCCGATGAAATACTTCACGTGCACCACATTCTTCGCCACATCCCAGCATCCCCAGAAAGTGATCGTGTCGCCGGGCTCCGCCGGATCGAGCGGACGGGTCAGGTAGGCCATGCGCTGCCTTCCGCAGGCATCATGCCGCTCGCCGGTCAGGACAACCAGCCCTTCATCGCCCGTGTCGGCAACCATGGCCGGCGCGGCCGACGTCGATGCCGCCATACCCATCATGCCCAATGCCAGCCATTGCCTCATGGCGCGCTCCTGCCCGAATGTTCAGTGTCAGGTGGATGGACTCGGGATGCCGGCAACGGTTGCCGGCGGCAGGCAAACTGCGAAAAAAACCGTCGAATCCTTGATATCGACTGACCCTGCGCTGCGGCAAGCGCGGCGGAACGCCGTCTGTACCGCCTTTCGCTGATGAAAAAAGGCGCCGCGGCGCCCTTCCCTTCAGTTCCGAAGCTTGTCGGGCGTCATGTCGTCATAGATCTCGAATGGCTGGTGTATCCAGGGATTGTCGGGCAGGTAATCGACGAAGTAGTCCGGGCGCATCACCGAGCAGGCCTTGTACCAAATGACGGCGGAGCGGACCTCGGTCACGGCCGGGAAGCGTTCTTTCAGATGCGCTTGCACGCGCTCCAGCGTGACGCCAGAATCGACGAGGTCGTCGATCAGCAAGATGCGACCGGCCAGCGGACCGGCGGTCGAGGTGATGCTGTTCGCCACGTCGAGCTCGCCGCGCAGGGTGCCGGCCGCTTCACGGTAGGAGCTGGTGGAGAGAATGGCGAGCGGCACCCTGAACAGCCGCGAGAACACATCGCCGATGCGCAGGCCGCCGCGCGCGAGGCACAGGGCCTGGTCGAACTCGTAGCCGGACTCGTGGACGATGCTTGCAAGCTGCTCGATCGCCCGGTGATAGGCGACCCATTCCACCCAGAGGTGGCCGGCCGCACTATCTCCGGTGGCGGTCATCGCGTATCAGGCAAACGGATGGCGCAGCACGATAGTCTCTTCGCGATCCGGGCCGGTAGACACCATGTCGACCGGCACGCCGACGAGTTCCTCGATGCGCCGGATGTAGGCGCGCGCTGCTGCGGGCAGCGCATCCATCGTCTTCGCGCCGACGGTCGGCTCGGTCCAGCCCGGCATCTCTTCGTAGATCGGCTCGCAGGCGGCCGCCTCCTCGGCGCCGACCGGGAAGATGTCGACCACCTTGCCGTTGAGCCGGTAACCGGTGCACAGCCTCAGCGACTCGAGCCCATCGAGCACGTCGAGCTTGGTCAGGCACATGCCGGAAACGCCATTGATCTGCACCGAGCGGCGCAGCAGCGCGGCGTCGAACCAGCCGCAGCGACGCGCGCGCCCGGTAACGGTGCCGAATTCGTGGCCGACCGAGGCGAGATGCTTGCCGATGCCGGCGTCCGTCGGCAACTCGGACGGGAACGGGCCGGAGCCCACGCGCGTCGTGTACGCCTTGGTGATGCCCAGCACATAGTGCAGCATGTTCGGGCCCACGCCCGAACCTGCGGCGGCATTGCCGGCCACGCAGTTGCTCGAGGTGACGAACGGGTAGGTGCCGTGGTCGACGTCGAGCAGGCTGCCCTGCGCACCTTCGAACAGCAGGTTAGCGCCGGCCTTGTGCGCGGCATACAGCGCGCTCGAGACATCGGTGACCATCGGACGTATGCGCGGCACGGTCGCCATCGCGTCATCGAAGGTCTTCTGGTAATCGACGGCCTCGGCCTTCAGGTAATTGACCAGCACGAAGTTGTGGTGATCGAGGTTCTCGCGCAGCTTTTCCTCGAGCCGCTGTTCGTTGAGCAGGTCGGCGACCCGGATCGCACGGCGAGCGACCTTGTCCTCGTAGGCCGGGCCGATGCCCTTGCCGGTGGTGCCAATCTTAGCGGCGCCCCGCGCCTTTTCGCGCGCCGCGTCGAGCGCGGTGTGGTAAGGCAGGATAACCGGGCAGGCTTCCGACACCTTGAGGCGCGACGCGACCTCGACGCCGGAGGCCTGCAGCTTGTCGATCTCGCGCAGCAGGTCGGGCACCGACAGCACCACGCCGTTGCCGATGTAGCAGGCGACGCCGGCGCGCATGATACCGGATGGGATCAGCTGCAGCGCGGTCTTCTGGCCGCCGATCACGAGCGTGTGGCCTGCATTGTGGCCGCCCTGAAAGCGAACCACGCCCTGCGAATGGTCGGTCAGCCAATCGACGACTTTCCCCTTACCCTCGTCGCCCCACTGGGTGCCGATGACAACTACGTTTCTAGCCATGATGTTCGAATCTCAGAAGTTTGCTGCGTTCAGTGCAGCGGCTTGATGATGAATTTTCCGTCGTCGGCAATGATTTCGCGATCGCAGTCGAACTCCTGCTGCTCGTGTTCGTGGCCCGGCAGCGACTGGATCACGATCTCGCCCTTCGCACGCAGCTCGGCGATCAGGGCGAGCAGCGCAGGCGCCTGTCCCCACGGCGCGCGGATGGCCGAGGCCGGCGCGGCCGATGGCAGCAGGCGGGCGATTTCGCGCAGGTCCATCGAGAAGCCGGTCGCGGCGCGCGCACGGCCGAAGGCCTCGCCCACATGGTCGTAGCGCCCGCCGCGCGCAAGCGCGTTCGGCAGTCCCGGCACGTACAGCGCGAAGATCACGCCGCTCTCGTACTGGTAGCCCGAGAGATCGGCGAGGTCGATGTTCACGTTCACGCCGGCAGCGGCGCCGGCCAGTGCGCCGAGTTCTTCCAGCGCCGTCGCAATGGCGGGGGCAGCCGGCAGCTTTGCCCGGGCCTCGGCCAGCACGCCGGCGTCGCCGTTGAGCGAGGTCAACGCCAGCACGGCATCGCGCACCGGGGCCGAGAAAGCGCCCGCCAGTTTGCGCAGGCCCGGCAGGTCCTTGGCGCGCAGCAGCGACACCAGTGCGGCCCGGTGGCTGACGGCAACCGCATCGCCGTCGATGATCGCATGCAGGATGCCTGCGTGCGAGAGATCCAGCGTCACGTCAGTCAATCCCGCCAGCTTCAGCGACTGCAAAGCGAGCGACTGGATCTCGATGTCGGCCTCGAGACCGGCATGGCCGTACAATTCGGCGCCGATCTGCAGCGGTTCGCGCGTCGCATGAAAACCCGAAGGCCGCGAGTGCAGTACCGTGCCGGCGTAGCACAGCCGCGTGACCGACGCGCGGTTGAGCAGGTGCGCGTCGATACGTGCGACCTGCGTGGTCATGTCCGCGCGCAAGCCCATCGTGCGACCGGACAGCTGGTCGACCATCTTGAGCATTCGCAGGTCGAGATCCGGATCCGGCACCGGCATCAGCGACTCGAGATACTCCATCATGGGCGGGGACACGAGTTCGTAGCCGTAGCGTCGAAAGTTGTCCAGCAACGCGCGACGGAGTTCTTCGGTCTTGCGCGCCTCGGACGGCAGGACGTCGGCGACGTTCTCGGGAAGCAGCCAGTTCGGCATAACGATCAGGAATCAGCGGGCAACAGGTTGAAGGCGAGCAGGAGGATACCAAAGAGGGCGGCGGCCAGTCCGAAAAATCGGATTTGGCCGTCCGAAAGTTGCGCAATTTGCAGGAAGGTCCGGCGCCACCGGCGCGCCTCACTTCCTCGCTGCGCCGGGTGCCTTGAAATACTTCAGGTACTCCGAATTCGGGTCGATCAGCAGGACATCGCTGCGGGTCTTGAAACTTTCCTTGTACGCCTCGAGGCTGCGGATGAACTTGTAGAACTCCGGATTGCGGCCGAAGGCATCGGCATAGATGCGCGCAGCCTTCGCATCGCCATCACCGCGAACGGACTCGGCCTGGCGATAGGCTTCGGCGAGGATCACAGTGCGCTGGCGATCGGCGTCGGCGCGGATCTTTTCCGATTCGGCCGCGCCGGTCGAGCGCAGCTCGTTGGCCACGCGCGCGCGCTCGGACTTCATCCGCTCGTAAACGGAATTGTTGATCTGCTCGACATAATCGACGCGCTTCAGGCGCACGTCGACGATCTGCGCGCCGATCTGCTTGGCCTCGTTGGCGACCTTGGTGCGGATCGCGTCCATGACCTTGCCGCGCTCGCCCGAGATGACTTCGCGCACGGTGCGCTTGGTGATCTCTTCGTTCAGCGCCGCCTTGACGATCTGGGCCATCCGGTCCTGCAGGCGGCGCTCGTCGCCGCCAAAGGATACGAAGTACAGGCGCGGATCGACGATGCGCCACTTGACGAAGGCATCGACGAGGATGTTCTTCTTCTCGGCAGTGATGAAGCGATCCGGTTCCGGCGTGTCGAGCGTCAGGATCCGCTTGTCGAGGAACATCACGTTCTGGAACGGCGGCGGCAGCTTGAAGTGCAGCCCCGGTTCGTCGATCACTTCCTTGACTTCGCCGAGGGCGAAGACGATCGCGTATTGCCGCTGGTCGACGACGAACAGCGTCGACATCAGGATCGCCAGCGCGATCAGCGCGGCAATGGCATACGAAAGCAGTCGGTTCATCAGCGGGCCTCCCTGTCACGCGAGCTGCGGTCGCGGTCACGTCCGAGGCCGCGGCTCTCTGCCGGCGGCAGCGCATCGTTGAGCGACGGCGGCGTGGCGGACGGCTGCGACGGCGACAGGCCCGCAGCGGATTCGGCGGCCGTCTGCGCGATCAGCTTGTCGAGAGGCAGATAGATCATGCTGTTGTTGCTCTTGGTGTCGACCATGATCTTGGTCGTGCTGGCGAAAATCTGCTGCATCGCCTCGATGTACAGGCGGTCGCGCGTGACCGCCGGCGCCCGCTGATATTCGGTGAGGATTTTCGAGAAGCGTGCGGCCTCGCCCTCGGCATTGGCGACGACGCGGGCGCGATACCCCTCAGACTCCTGCTGCAGCCGCGAGGCGGCGCCGCGCGCCTTCGGAACGACGTCGTTCGCGTAGGCCTGTCCCTCGTTCTTCTGGCGCTCGCGGTCCTGCCCGGCCTTGACCGCATCATCGAACGCCGCCTGCACCTGCTCCGGCGGCTGCACCGCCTGCATCGTCACGTTCGTGACCAGCACGCCAATCTTGTAGCGGTCGAGGATCTGCTGCATCAGTGCGCTGGTGTCGAAGGCCACTTTTTCGCGCCCCTCGTAGAGGACGAAGTCCATCTTCGACTTGCCGACGACCTCGCGGATGGCGGTCTCGGCCACCTGCTTGACCGTCTCTTCCTGGTCGCGATTGCTGAAGAGCCACTCTGGCGCGTCCTTGAGTCGGTACTGCACCGCGAACTGGATGTCGATGATGTTCTCGTCGTCGGTCAGCATCAGCGACTCGCGCGCCAGCTTGTTGCGGATGTTACTGCGATAGCCGACCTCGACGGTACGAACCTGCGACAGGTTCACCGTCTCGTGCGTCTGTATCGGATACGGCCAGCGCCAGTTGAAGCCGGGCTGGGCCGAGTTACTGTATTTGCCGAAGGTCATCACGACGCCGGTCTGGCCTTCCTGAATGATGAAAAAGCCGCTGACCAGCCAGAGGAAAAAGACGACCAGCGCCACGACGCCGGCGCTGATGCTGGCGCCGCGGCCGTCTCCCATCATGCCGCCACCGCCGTCGCCGCCCCGGCCACCTTTGCCGCCGAACAGGCGGTTCAGGCGCTGATTGAAATCGCGCCAGAGCTGGTCGAGGTCCGGCGGGCCGTCATTCGGACGACCGCCCTGCGGGCGCTCCTGATCTTGATTGTCCTGGGAACCGCGCCCCCAACGAGGGTCGTTCAGGGAAAACTTCAGGCCGAGTTTTTTACCTATCGCTTCGAGCATGCTGTCGCATTCCTCGGTCAAGTATTTTTCTTCAGGGCTCGCTCACCCTATGCAAATTCGGCGATTGCGGCACGTAGCAGGTCGATGCCTGCGCCAGTCTGGGCGCTAACAAAAACTCGCCGGATTTTATCATATTCATCACGCTCGACCGCGGGCTCCAGCCCGGCAAGGTCGATCTTGTTCCAGACGAGGATCTGCGGAATGTGATCGGCGCCAATCTCCCGCAGAACGGCATTGACCTGCTCCATCTGCTCGTCGCGAACGGGGCTGGCGGCATCGACCACATGCAGCAGCAAATCGGCGTGCACGGTTTCTTCCAGCGTCGCCCGAAACGCCGCCACTAGCTGAGTCGGCAATTCGCGGATGAATCCTACCGTATCCGAGACGACAATGTTGCCGGCCTCCCCCAAATGCACCCGACGCGACGTGGTGTCGAGGGTGGCGAACAACTGATCGGCCGCATAGACGCCGGCCTTCGTCATGTTGTTGAAGAGCGTCGACTTGCCGGCGTTGGTATAGCCGACCAGCGACACCGAGAACGTATGGTTGCGCTCGCGCGCCCGCCTCTGCGTCAAGCGCTGGCGCTGCAGCTTGTCGAGCCGCGAGCGCAGCATCTTTACGCGCTCGCCGATCAGGCGGCGGTCGGTCTCGAGCTGAGTTTCGCCGGGACCGCGCAGGCCAATGCCGCCCTTCTGGCGCTCGAGGTGAGTCCAGCCACGCACCAGACGCGTGGCAAGATGCTGCAGCTGCGCGAGTTCCACCTGCACCTTGCCCTCGTGGCTCTGGGCGCGCTGCGCGAAGATGTCGAGGATCAGGCTGGTGCGGTCGACGACGCGCACCTGCAGGCGGCGTTCGAGGTTGCGCTGCTGGGCGGGAGACAGCGCGTGATTGAAGATGACGATGTCGGCGCCGAGATCGCCGAGCGTCTCGCGGATTTCCTCGGCCTTGCCGGAACCCACGAACAAAGCCGGGTCCGGGCTGGCGCGCTTGCCGGTCACCGCTGCAGCCGGTTCGGCACCGGCCGACGAGGACAGGAGCGCAAGTTCATCTAGGCTGGCGCGGAAGTCGCCCTTGCCGAAGTCTATGCCTACCAGTACTGCGCGCATGGAAAAGCCCCGGGTCTGGCCCGAGACAGAAGCTTATTCAGACTCGGACTCGGATTGGTTGAGGTTGACCGCGCGAGCAGGAACAACGGTGGAGATCGCATGCTTGTACACCATCTGAGTGACAGTGTTTCTGAGCAGGACGACGTATTGATCAAACGATTCGACATGTCCCTGCAACTTGATGCCATTGACCAGGTAGATCGAAACGGGGACGTGTTCCTTGCGAAGTGCGTTTAGAAATGGGTCTTGTAGCAGTTGCCCTTTGTTGCTCATGGAGGCTCCGTTTTGTTCTGGGGTTTTGGAGATTCGGGCGATACTGAAAAAGACAAGTACCGCGATCACTGCCTGCTGCGAATGTAATCGATTTTGCCACAGGCTGGCAAACGACACGGCGCAAACTGTGTGTTATTCCGCTTTAGAAAAGGGGTTTTTTCCAGAGCGAAACTCTATGCGAAGCGGCGTTCCCGTCAGCGCGAAGCTCTCCCTGAAATGCTTCTCGAGGTAGCGGCGGTAATTGGCGTCGACAGCGTCGAGCGCATTGCCATGGACGACGATGACAGGCGGATTCTGCCCGCCCTGATGCGCGTAGCGCAGCTTCGGGCGCACCGATCCCTTGCGCCGTGGCTGCTGGTGATCCACTGCCTCCTGCAGCGCGCGCGTGAGTTGCGGCGTCGGCAGCTTCGCCATCGCGGCGGCGTAGGCGGCATCGATGGACTTCATCAGCGGCGCGATGCCGGTCGCTTTCAGTGCGGAGATGAAATGAAACTTCGCGAACGACAAGAAAGAGAGCTTGCGATCGATCTCGCGCTTGATGTTGTCGCGCTGCTCGGAAGTAAGTCCGTCCCATTTGTTCACGCCGACGACCAGCGCCCGGCCCGATTCCAACACGAAGCCGGCGATGTGCGCATCCTGCTCGGAAATATCCTGCTGCGCATCGAGCAGCAGCAGCACGACGTTGGCCTCGGCGATCGACTGAAGTGTCTTGACGACCGAGAATTTTTCGATCGCCTCGAACACCTTGCCCTTGCGGCGGATGCCGGCCGTGTCGATCAGCGTGTAATGCCTGCCCTCGCGCTCGAAGGGTATCTCGATCGAGTCGCGCGTCGTGCCCGGCATATCGAAGGCGATCACGCGCTCTTCGCCCAGCAGCGTGTTGACCATCGTCGATTTGCCCACGTTCGGCCGCCCGACTATGGCGATACGGTTACCGCGCACCCGGGTATCGGCCTCGTCGTCCTCGGCCTTGCCCGCGGTCGCCAGGTCGAGCGCCTCTTCGACCAGGTCGTTGACGCCGTCGCCATGCGCAGCCGAGATCACGTAGGGGTCACCGAAGCCGAGTTCGTAGAAATCGGCGGCGACCGTCGTGTACTTCATTCCCTCGGACTTGTTCACGACCAGCATGACCCGGCGGCCGGACTTGCGCAGGAACTCGGTGATGGTCTTGTCGTGCGGCGTCAGCCCCTGCCGGCCATCGACGATGAACACGACCATGTCGGCCTCGACGACGGCTTGCCGGGTCTGCTTGGCCATCTCGTGCAGGATGCCGTCCTTCGCGATCGGCTCGAAACCGCCGGTGTCAATGACGAGAAACGGGCGCTTGCCGACGCGGCCCTCGCCGTAATGACGGTCGCGCGTGAGCCCGGGCAGGTCGGCCACCAGCGCATCCCGCGATCGGGTGAGCCGGTTGAACAGCGTGGATTTGCCGACGTTCGGTCGGCCGACAAGTGCAATGACGGGCTTCATCTGAAACTTTCAAGGGCAGGACGAGCCGGGGGCCAGCCCTTGCTCGGGATTCTAATCGGTGGCTATGGCCATCAGCTTGCCGTCCGTGGTCTGCACGACCACGCTGGCGCCGGCGACGATGGGCGTGGCGCGCACCGCGCTGCCGGCCTCGAGGCGCGCCAGCATCGCCCCTTCCTCGCGCGACAGGAAATGCAGATAGCCCTCGCGGTCGCCGACCACGACCGCGCGGCCAAACGACACCGGCGACGACAGACCGCGCCAAGTCAGGCTGGTATTGCGCCACAGGTTGCTGCCGGATTCGCGGGCATAGGCGGTCAGTTGCCCCTTCTCGTCGGCGGCGAACACGAAGCGCTGGTCGATGCCGGGGCCGACTTCAGCCGACAGTTCGCGCGCCCATTTCACGGACCCGTTGCCAGCATCGACGCAGGCAACCCGGCCCTGGTAGGCCGCGGCGCAGATGTCGCGGCCCAGCAGGACGGGCATGCCGGCCACGTCAGCCACCCGCTCGAGTTCGGTCGCGCCCCGCGGCTCGGCAATGGCGGCTTCCCAGCGCGGCGCACCGGTCACGACCGACAGTGCCAGCAGGCGACCGGCAGGCAGGGCCACAAATGCGAGGCCGTCGCTGACGACGATGCCGGGCGCCGCGCGCACGGTCAGCGCCGGCACGCTGCGCTGCAGGAACCAGCGGCGTACGCCGGTTTCGGCATCGTAGGCGGCAATACGATTGTCCATGCTGCGCACGACGACGGTGCCGTTGCCCACGGCCGGCGGCGACAGCACTTCGGTCGGTGCCTGCGCCTTCCAGCGCTGCGCGCCGGTGACCGCATCGAAGGCGAGGATGGCGCCGTCGCTGCCGGCCACGACGACGATCGTGCCGTCGGTGCCGACGCCGGCCGTGATGCCCGTGCCTGCCTTGACGCGCCACAGCTGCTTACCGCTGGACGCATCGAAGCCGGCCAGTTCACCATCGGCGCTGGCCGCGTAGATCCGGCCGCCGGCTGAGGCAGGCGACAGCGGATAATCTTCGGATTTGCCGACGCTGGCCGTCCACTGAATGCGCGCATTCATCGACGGCTTGAAGCTGACCAGCGGCGCCGGTTCATTGCGCGGCTTCTTGCTGGCGAACGGATTCAGCGACGAGCATCCGGCCAGCAGCACAGCCAGCACGAGGACACCGGCGCGGGAGACCTTGAGTCGGGTATTCATCGCCTCTCCTCGTCAGCCGGCCTGCACGGGCGCGCCGCCGATGGCGTCGAGCTTCAGCTGGATCAGCTGCCGGGCAGGGTTCTTGATCTCGGTCTTTTCGAGCGCGGTCTTGTAGGCGGCACGCGCTTCCTCGATCTTGTCCTGTGCGACCAACAGGTCGCCGCGCCGGTCGGCCACCAGCGCGGCGAACTGGTCGGGGAAGTCGGCGGCGAGCACTTTCAGGCCTTCGTCGAATGCCTTTTCATCGAGCAGGACGCCGGCCAACCGGATGCGCGCCAGCGACTTGAATTCGTCGCCGCGACCATGGTCGATCACCCACTGCAATTGCGCCTTCGCACCTTTCAGGTCGCCGGCTTCGTAGGCGCTCCGGGCAGCCAGCAGCGCACCCATCGGCGCGTACAGCGTGCCGCCGAACTTGTCCTTCATGTCGGCGGCCGCGCGGCCGACCTTGGCCGCGTCCTTGGCCTCGGCCGCCTTGACGATTTCTTCGTACAGGACGGCGCCCTTCGCCGACTGGTCGCGCTGGTAGTACTTCCAGCCGGACCATCCGGCGTAGGCGGCCAGCGCCGCCGCGAGCAACCACGACACGAGATTGCCGTAGCGGGCCCACCAGGCCTTGAGCGTTGCCAGTTGTTCTTGTTCTTCGAGATCGTATGCCATGGTCGTGTCGCTGCTTCAGTGATGGGTAGGATAGTGGCCGGCATGAAGGTGGCCATGCTCGTGATCGTCACCGCCAACGATCTGGTCGATCAGGTGGTCGACCAGATCGGCGATGGCAATGGCCTGCTGGTTGTTCGCCATGTCGGCCGCGCGCAGGTGCTTGAGCGTCGCCTCGCCGCGCGCGATTTCATCGTCGCCGAGGATCACCGCAAAGGCGGCCCCGCTGGCGTCGGCGCGCTTCATCTGCGACTTGAAGCTGCCCGCTCCGCCAGCCGCCGCGCAATGTAGCACAACATCCAGTCCGGCATCGCGAATCCGCTCCGCCAGCACGCAGGCCTGCATCTGCGCGGCTTCGCCCTGGTGGACGACATAGACGTCGCACTGGCTGCGGGCAAAACTGCCGCCGCTGGCCTTCATCAGCTCCAGCACGCGCTCGACGCCCATCGCAAAGCCGACGGCGGGCGTGGGCTTGCCGCCGAAGATCTCGACCAGCGGATCGTAGCGACCGCCGCCACAGACAGTGCCTTGCGCGCCAAGCTGGTCGGTGACCCACTCGAAGACCGTGCGGTTGTAGTAGTCCATGCCGCGCACCAGACGCGGATTGATCGTGAAGCGGACATTATTGTGATTCAGGAAGCGCTGCACGCCCTCGAAGTGCGCGCGGGACTCGTCGCCGAGGTAGTCAAGCAGCCTCGGCGCGTTGTTGACGAGCTCCTGCATGGCCGGGTTCTTCGTGTCGAGGATGCGCAGCGGATTGCTGTGCAGCCGGCGACCGGCCTCGGTATCGAGCTGGTCGATGTGCTGCTCGAAATAGGCGATCAGGTCGGCGCGGTGGCGGTTGCGCTCGGCCGCATCGCCGATCGAGTTGATCTCGAGCCGGATGTCGGCCAGCCCGAGGTCATCCCACAGGCGCTGGCACAGCAGGATCAGCTCGGCGTCGATGTCCGGCCCGGAAAACCCGACGGCCTCGGCGCCGACCTGATGGAACTGCCGGTAGCGGCCGCGCTGCGGGCGCTCGTGGCGGAACATCGGCCCCGCGTACCAGAGTCGCTTCGGCGCGTCGTAGGTCAGGTTGTGCTCGAGCACCGAGCGCACCACGCCGGCGGTGCACTCCGGCCGCAGCGTCAGGTGGTCGCCGTTCATGCTGTCGGTGAACGAGTACATCTCCTTCTCGACGATGTCGGTCACCTCGCCCAGCCCGCGCGCGAACAGCGCAGTCGGCTCGATGATCGGCGTGCGGATCTGCTGGTAGCCGTAGCTGCGAAGCACCGACTGTACGGTGTTCTCGAACAATTCCCACAGCGGCGCATCGTCGGGCAGGATGTCGTTCATGCCCTTCACGCCGAGGATCTTATCTTTCTTGGTGTCTGCCATAACGCGTCTTTACATAGTCCAGCACGATGGACTGGAATTCTTCGGCGATACGCTCGCCGCGCAGCGTGACGGTCTTGTGTCCGTCGACGAACACCGGCGCGGCCGGCGACTCGCCGGTGCCCGGCAGGCTGATGCCGATGTTCGCATGTTTCGATTCGCCGGGGCCATTGACGATGCAGCCCATGACGGCCACGTTCATTTCCTCGACGCCCGGAAACTCGGCCTTCCAGACCGGCATCTGCTCGCGCAGGTAGGTCTGGATCTGGTCCGCCAGTTCCTGGAAGACCGTCGAGGTGGTGCGGCCGCAGCCCGGACAGGCGATCACCATCGGCGTGAACTTGCGCAGCGCCATAGTCTGCAGGATTTCCTGCGCGACGATGACTTCCTTCGTGCGGTCGCCGCCGGGTTCCGGCGTCAGCGACACGCGGATGGTGTCGCCGATGCCTTCCTGCAGCAGTACGCCGATGGCCGCGGTCGAAGCGACAATGCCCTTGCTGCCCATGCCGGCCTCGGTCAGGCCCAAGTGCAGCGGGTAATCGCAGCGGCGCGCCAGTTCGCGATAGACAGCGATCAGGTCCTGCACGCCCGACACCTTGCAGGACAGCACGATGCGGTCGCCCGGCATCCCCAACTCTTCCGCCCGCTGCGCGCTCTCCAGCGCAGAGGTGATCAGGGCCTCGTACATCACGGCCTGTGCGCTCCACGGCTCGGCACGGCCGGCGTTTTCATCCATGATACGGGCCAGCAGCGACTGGTCGAGGCTGCCCCAGTTGACGCCGATGCGCACCGGCTTCGCATACGTGTTCGCGACTTCGATCATTTGCGCGAACTGCGTGTCGCGCTTCGCGCCCTGCCCGACATTGCCCGGGTTGATCCGGTACTTCGACAGCGCCTCGGCGCAGGCCGGGTGCTGGGTCAGCAGCTGATGGCCGTTGTAATGGAAGTCGCCGACCAGCGGCACGTCGATGCCCATCTTGTCGAGCTGCTCGCGAATCACGGGCACGGCAGCCGCCGCCTCCGGATTGTTGACCGTGATGCGCACGACTTCCGACCCGGCGCGCGCCAGTTCCTTCACCTGTATCGCAGTGCCGATGGCATCGGCGGTGTCGGTGTTGGTCATGCTCTGCACCCGCACCGGAGCGCCGCCGCCGACCAGCACCTCGCGCGAGCCGTAGCTTACGCGTACCTGGCGCGTGATCTTGCGCGCGACGGGACCGGACGGGATAGGCGAGACAGGCAGATCCATCGATAGCTCCTTACTTGAGGCTGAGTTTGGCGACGTTGTCGCGAGCGGCAGCTCTCAGGTTCAGCGACTGCCCGCGGAGGACGGCCTCGATACCGGCTGCATTGCCGACCACGAGGACCACCGGCTCCGTAATCTCGATGAGCTCGGTGGTTCCGGCCTTCATCAGCTTCGACATCAATTTGCGTTCACCATCGATGGCAATGATTTCGATCCACGCATCCTCGCGCGCGGCGAGCTGCAGCGCGCTGGCGGAGGCTGCCGCTTCCGGTTTCCGGACTGCCGGGGCATCGCCGGACGGCGACGCCGGCGCGGTGGGCACAGCAGGCATGGCCGGCGCCTCGACTGCCGCGACGGTCTCATCGCTGCCGGGCGCGGTGGCTGCCGTGACCGAAGTGGCCACCTCGCCCGGCATCGTCAGCAATATCTCCGGCATCGGCAGCCACTGCTGCCGGTAGGCGATGAACGCCAGCGTGCCGACGAATACCAGCATCACACCGGCCAGCGCCGGCAGGCGGCGCGCATCGCGCCGGTGGCTGGTCGGCGGCGCATAACGGCGGCCGCTGAATTCCGGCGACGGCAGCGGACGACGGATGACCAGCGGCGCAAACGCCGGATTGGGCTCGTCGGAAAGCGCGGCAAGCAGGGGCTCGGGGTCGAGTTCGAGCAAGCGCGCATAGGAACGAATGAAGCCACGCGTCGTCGCCATGCCCGGCAGCGCCGCAAAGTCGTTCGCCTCGAGGGCGGCAATCTGCCTCGGCGCCAGCTTGATGCGCGCCGACACTTCATCGACCGACATTCGCCGCTCCTGCCGCTTGGCAGCCAGGATCTCTCCCGGCAGAGGCAAGCGGACCGCGGCAGCCGCTTCGGTGGCGTCGGCTGCTTCTGCCGAGCCGGACGACTCGGCAGCCTCAGCGGCGTCGGCCTGCATGGTTTCGGCCTGCATGGTTTCGGCCTGCATGGTATCCGCCTGCATCGCAGCGGCAGGCGCGTTGCCGTCCTGCGCTGTTGACTGGGGGTGTTCCTTATCGCTCATCTGTCGTGCCAAGTTGGTAGGCCCGCCGCTGGGGCGAGTCCGGCAGGCGCCGCTGCCACTGGGTGGCAAGGCTCTGCTCGGCTGTTCGATCGCCAAGCTTACGCTCGGTCCGGATCGCCAAAAGAAAATCGTCGGCGCTGGCCTGCGCACTCGCAATCACGGGCAGCAGGTGCGCGCGCGCACCCTCGTAGTCGCCGGCATCGAACGCGATCCGCGCCAGGCTGGCGCGCGCGGCCAGCAGGCCCGGCTCGGCCGCCAGCGCGCGCTTGAAGTACGTTTCGGCGCGCCGGGCATCGCCAAGCTTGAGGCTGCACGCGCCGGCGTTCATGGCTGCCTTGGCCGGCGAGCCGTAACTGCGTTGTGCCAGCGCCTTGTCGAACCAGGCGATGGCCTGCGACGCCTGCCCGCTCTCGCACAGCACCCAGCCCAGGTTGTTCTGCAGTCCGGGATCGCCGGGCGACACTTTCAGCGCCCGCTGCAGGCTGTGGATCGCGCGCTCGGACTCGCCAAGCTGCTGCAGAGCCAGCCCGCGCAGGCCCAGCGCATCGGCACGCTGCGGATCCAGCGCCAGCGCCTGCTCCGCCTCCTGCAGCGCGATGGCGGGCTTGCCGTCGGCGAAATAGGCATGCGCAAGCTCGAGCCGGATGTCGGCGCGGCGCTTCGCGTCGGCCGCGCCCTCGCCCGCCGCGCCGCCTTCGGACACGCAGCCGGCCAGCCAGAATGGGGCCAGCACGAGTACGGCAGGCCGCAAGACAGACCGGATCACCCGGGAATCTCCACGATACGGCCGAAGTCCTGTCCGTACTTCTGCTGGTAGGCCGCCATTTTCTGCATGCGCTCCTGTACCCGGGTACGGTCCTGAACCTCGCCGGCCAGCTGGCCGCAGGCAGCGTCGATGTCGTCGCCGCGCGTCTTGCGGATGGTGGTCACGATGCCGGCGTCCATCAGGATTTGGGCGAAGGCCTTGATGCGCGGGTTGTTCGAGCGCTTCAGACCGGATTCGGGAAAAGGATTGAACGGAATCAGGTTCAGCTTGCACGGGACATCCGCCACCAGTGCCAGCAGTTCGCGCGCGTGGGCGTCGGTGTCGTTGACGCCGTCGAGCATGCAGTATTCAAAGGTGATGAAGTCGCGCGGCGCAAAGTCGAGGTAGCGCCGGCAGGCCGCCATCAGTTCCCTGAGCGGATACTTGCGGTTCAGCGGGACCAGTTCGTCGCGCAGCTTGTCGTTCGGCGCGTGCAGCGAGACAGCCAGCGCCACCGCGCAATCGCCGGACAGCTTGTCGATCATCGGCACCACGCCGCTGGTGGATACGGTCACGCGACGCCGCGACAAGCCGTAGGCGTTATCGTCGAGCATGAGCTTGAGCGCGGCGACCGTGGGCTCGTAGTTCAGCAGTGGCTCGCCCATGCCCATCATCACGACATTGGTGATCTGCCGCTCGCCCTTCGGCCCCGGCGGGATGCCCTTGGTACGACGCAGCAGCGACTCGGCCATCCACAGCTGGCCGATGATCTCTCCGGTGGACAGGTTGCGCGAGAATCCCTGCTTGCCGGTCGAGCAGAACCGGCAGTTGACCGCGCAGCCGGCCTGCGTCGATACGCACAGTGTGCCGCGGTTTTCCTCGGGGATGAAAACGGTCTCGACCGCGTTGCCGTTGCCGACGTCGAGCAACCACTTGCGGGTGCCGTCGGTGGACGTGTGGTCGCTGATGATGGCCGGCGCGGCCACGACCGCCGCCGCCTTCAGCTTGTCGCGCAGCGACTTCGCCAGATCGGTCATCGCGTCGAAGTCGCCCTCGCCGAACTGATGTATCCAGCGCTGCAGCTGCTTTGCGCGAAACGGCTTCTCGCCAAGCTCGCCGCACCAGCGGGCGAGCCCGGCAGGTTCCAGATCCAGCAAATTGGTCAGTGCTGCCATCGCGCGCCTCTGCATGCAAAAATACAGGACCGGATGGCGGACGGAATGCTTTCTGCCCTGTTTCCGGCCCTGTCGTCCCGGGATGTCGTCCGAATCAGCGCGAATAGACGTTCAGCGCCGGGAAGTAGTAGGCGATCTCGACGGCTGCGGTGTCCGGGCCGTCGGAGCCGTGGACTGCGTTGGCGTCGATCGAGTCGGCGAAATCGGCGCGGATCGTGCCCTTGTCGGCTTTCTTCGGATCGGTGGCGCCCATCAGGTCGCGGTTTTTCAGGATGGCACTCTCTCCCTCGAGCACCTGGATCATCACCGGGCCGGAGACCATGAAGTCGACCAGGTCCTTGAAGAACGGACGTTCACGGTGAACTGCGTAAAAACCTTCCGCTTCGGCACGCGACAAGTGAACCATGCGAGCGGCAATGATTTTCAGGCCAGCGTTTTCGAAACGCGTGTAAATCTGGCCGATCACGTTCTTTGCTACGGCGTCGGGCTTGATGATCGACAGGGTGCGTTCGATTGCCATCTGTAAAAACTCCAATGAAATTAAGGGGTTAAGAATTATTGACCGGGTTTCAGTTAGCCCGGGATTTTAGCATGAACGGCCCGTGTCAGGGCCTCTGCGAGCGCGACTTGCGTCGCGCGCCTGCGCCGGACCGGTCCTGGACGCGCCGCTCGGATGTCGGGTAAATTAACGAATTGATAGGCCATGACAGTTCGCCGGCTACCGGCGGCCTTCCCATTCACCAAGGAGCAACGATGAACCAACCCCTGTCCCCCCGCTATGACGGCGCCTATGCCGGCTCGCTTGGCGTGCGCAACCGCGTGCTGCGCAACACCTTTTGGCTGCTGGCCCTGTCGATGCTGCCGACCGTGCTGGGCGCGTGGATCGGCGTCCAGATGAATTTTTCGTTCCTCGCCGGCAGTCCGATGCTGGGCTTCATCGCCTTCATGGCGATCGCCTTCGGCTTCTTCTATGGCATCGAAAAGACCAAGCACTCGGCCACCGGCGTGCTGCTGCTGCTCGCATTCACCTTCTTCATGGGGCTGATGCTGTCGCGCCTGATCGGCCACGTGCTGAACTTCTCGAATGGCGCCAGCCTCATCATGACCGCGTTCGGCGGCACGGCGCTGGTGTTCGCGACGATGGCCTCGATCGCGACGACCACCAAGCGCGATTTCTCGGGCATGTCGAGCTGGCTGTTCGCCGGCGTGATCGTGATCCTGCTGGCGGCCGTGGCCAACATCTTCCTGCAGATGCCGGCGCTGCAGATCGTGATCTCGCTGGTCGCGGTCGCGATCTTCTCGGCCTACATCTTGTTCGACGTGCAGCGCGTGGTCAATGGCGGCGAGACCAACTACATCACGGCCACGCTGGCGATCTACCTCGATATCTACAACGTGTTCGCGAACCTGCTGGCGCTGCTGGGCATCTTTGGCGGCGAGCGGGACTGAACGTCAGCGGCATGAATGTAAAACGCCGACCTTCGGGTCGGCGTTTTTTTGTTTGAGAAATGGCGGATTTAGCGAAACTTCGTTTGCGCTGCGCTCTTCCGCCCTATGCCCGGACGGTGACGGGTGTCATGGTGCCATAGGGCGGGTAGAGCAAAGCGAAACCCGCCATCCCTCTCCTACCCTTTCTCGAACACCGCAATCGACTCCACATGCGCGGTATGCGGGAACATGTTGACCACGCCCGCCTGGCTCAGGCGGTAGCCACCCACATTGACCAGCACGCCCGCATCGCGCGCCAGCGTCGCCGGACTGCACGACACGTAAACGATGCGCTCCGGCTGCAGCGACGGGTCAAGTTCCTTCGCTTCCGCAATCGCCTTGCAGACCTCCATCGCGCCTTCGCGCGGCGGGTCGATCAACATGCGATCAAAACGGCCAAGCGCCTTCAGGTCGTCGAACGTGAACTCGAACAGGTTGCGGTTGTGGAAGGTGGCTTTCGCATCGAGGCCATTGAGCGCGGCGTTCTGCAGCGAGCGCTCCGTCAGCGCGGAGCTGCCCTCGATGCCGACCACTTCCCTCGCCTGCGTTGCCAGCGGCAGCGTGAAATTGCCGAGGCCGCAGAACAGGTCGGCCACGCGATCCTGCGGCTGTACCTGCAGAAGCTTCAGCGCGCGCGCGACCAGCACACGATTGATCTGGTGGTTAACCTGCGTGAAGTCGGTCGGCCTGAACGGCATGTTCACGCCGAACTCGGGCAGCAGGTATTGGAGCGGTCGCTTTTGCGGATACCACGGCGCGGCAGTGTCCGGACCCTTGGTCTGCAGCCAGAATTCGATGTCCCACTCGTCGGCAAACGCCCTCAGCTTGACTTCGTCATCCGCCGACAGCGATTCCATGATCCGCAGCACCAGCACGATCACCTGCCCGCCTTCGTGCTCTCCGACGGCCAGTTCGACTTGCGGCAAGCGCTCGCGGATCGACAGCGAAGCGACCAGCGCGCGCATCGGCACCAGCATGTCCGACACTTTTTTCGGCAGGATCTGGCAGGACTTCATGTCCGCGATGTAGCTCGACTTCTTCTCATGAAAACCGATCAGCACGCCGCCCTTCTTCTCGACATAGCGCACCGACATCCGGGCGCGATAGCGATAATTCCAGTCGGGGCCCTGGATCGGGCGCATCACGTTCCCGGGATTCACTCGGCCGATGTGGTGCAGGTTGTCTTCCAGCACGCGCTGCTTGATTGCGACCTGCGCGGGCGGATTCAGGTGCTGCATCGCGCAGCCGCCGCAGAGTCCGAAGAATTCGCACTTCGGCTTTGTGCGCAGTGTCGATTCGCTCAGCAGCTCGGTCATGTCGGCCGCTTCCCACTTGGCCTTGCGACGGTAGGACTTGAAGCGAACGCGTTCGCCCGGCAGCGCGCCTTCGACGAAGATCACCTTGCCTGGCGTGCCGTCGTCATTCGGCAAATGGCCGACGCCGCGCGCCTCCATGTCGAGCGACTCGATGTCGAGTATCGGGGAAGTGTTCATCTGAAACAGGTCCGGCGCGAATGCAAACCCGCGATTTTACCGCTTCGGTGGATTTCGCCTTCGGCTCTGCCCGTCCCAAGGGCAATCATCGGCCAGTGATAGGGGTGTAGGGTGGATAGAGCCGGAGGCGAAATCCACCACGAACGTCAGCTACCCCCACAGCGCCAGGTACTCGCCCCAGTGCCTCGCCTCCAGCGCCTGCAGCGAAGACCGCACCAGCGCGATCTCGGCGTCATACACCTCCCGCGTCAGTTGGCCGCGCAGCCGCAGATAGCGGCAATAGACCAGATAGGTGTTAACGACGTCGGTTTCGCAGTAGTCGCGAATCTCCTGTAGCCGCCCCTCGCGGTACAGCGTCCAGACCTGCGAACCGTCGACGCCCATCTTGCCGGGAAAACCACAGAGCTTGGCAAGATCGTCAAGCGGCGCATTGGCGCGGCCAGTGTACATTGCCAGATGGTCCATCAAGTCGAGATGGCGGGTATGGTAGCGCGACAGGTAGTTGTTCCACTTGAAGTCGCGGTCGTCGTCGCCCATCTCCCAGAAGCGCGACGCAGTGATGCCATGCACCAGCGCCCGGTAGTTCAGCACCGGCAGATCGAAACCACCGCCATTCCACGACACCAGTTGCGGCGTGTAGCGGTCGATGACCCGGTAGAAATCCTGGATCAGCCTGGCCTCACCGTCTTCCAGCGACCCCAGCGATTTGACGCGAAAGCCCTCGTCGTCGCGGAATACGCAGGAAATCGCAGCAACGCGGTGCAGGTGGTGCTGCAGGAAGTCAGATCCGGTTTTCTCGCGCCGGGCATCGAAGGCCTGCTGCGCCACCTCGGCATCGGGCACTTCGGCGCCGAGCTTGTTGAGCGCGCGCAGGCCGGCCACGTCGGGGATCGTCTCGATGTCGAATACCAGCACCGGAATCACAGCAATGCATCCTTCCCCAGCCCGCGCGCCGTCATCACCCGCTTCAGGCGAACCAGCCCGTCCTGCTGTATCTGGCGCACGCGTTCGCGCGTGACACCCATTTCTTCTGCCAGCTCTTCGAGCGTGGCCGGCGCCCCATGATCGAGTCCGAAGCGGCGCATGATCACCAGCCGCTGCTTGATCGGTATGGACGCGATCCACTGCCGCACGAGGCGGATCATTTCATGCTGCTCCGCGTGGGCATCGGGCCCTTCCTCGGACGAGTCTGCGATCAGGTCGAGCAGGCTGGAATGCGGATCGCCGTCGATCGGCGTATCGAGCGACGCGACATGGTCGGCCAAGCCGAGCAACTCCCGCACCTGGTCGACGCTGCGCTCTACCAGATGGGCAATGTCCTCGATACGCGCCTCGTGCCGGTTCGGCAGCCTTGCCTCAAGGTGGTACTTGGCCCGCAGGACGAGGTTCAGTTCGCGGATGCGATGGACCGGCAGCCGTATCGTGCGCGCCTGGTTCATGATCGCGCGCTCGATGCTTTGCCGGATCCACCAGGTCGCATAGGTCGAGAAGCGGAATCCGCGCTCAGGCTCGAACTTGGTGATGGCATGCATCAGCCCGAGGTTGCCCTCCTCGATCAGGTCCAGCAGGACCAGTCCGCGGTTCACGTAGTGCTTGGCAATCGACACCACCAGACGGAGGTTGCGCTCGATCATGACCTGACGCGCATCGAAGTCGCCCTGCCGGGCCAGGGTCGCGTAGTGGTGTTCTTCCTGCGGGCTGAGCAGGCTGCGGGTGCCGATCTTGTTCAGGTAGTGCTGGGTGGTGTCGCTGGCGAGTTCGGACTCGAGCAGAGTGCGGAATGCATCGATGTTCGCCGCCTGGGCCTCGGCCTCATCAATCAGGCCCTCGCCCGGCATCAGGTCCGCATCGGACTGCTGGTCGGGCTGCCCATAGGGCTGCCCGTCGGCATCCGTTGGATCGCGGGCATCGGGCTGGGAACTCATCAGCGGCCTGGAAGAAAGCCGGCGGGATCGACGGGCTTGCCGAGTTGCCGGATCTCGAAGTGGAGTTTCACGGAGTCCGCGTCGGTGTCGCCCATCTCGGCGATGCGCTGGCCGCGCGTGACGGTTTGACCCTCCTTCACGAGGATGGTTTTGTTGTGCGCGTAGGCCGACACCAGACCGTCGTTGTGGTCGACGATCACGAGATTGCCATAGCCGCGCATGTTCTTCGCGTACAGCACTGTGCCATCGCCGGCCGAAACCACCGGCTGGCCGGCCACGCCCGCGATGTCGATGCCTTTGCGGCTGGCATCGAAAGTGCGGACGATCTTGCCCTCGGCCGGCCAGACGAAGCGGCCGGCCGCCGGCGACTCGGCAGCCCTGCGCTGCGGCTCGATCGAGCGCGCCGCATCCGGGCGCTGCAGTTCGCCCCAGGCCTGGTCGGAGTAGGCCACCTTGTTGCCGAGCGGCCCGGTCTTGAGGCCGCCGAGCGAGCGCACCGGCTGCTGCGGTTGCTGTGGCTGGGACGACGCTTGCGATGGCTGGCTGCGCTGCGCTGCGGACGGCGCCGGGTCGAGCGGACGCACCTCCATCCCGGTGTCCATCGGCACACTGGCCATGCTCGCCCCTTCCGGCGGCACGATGCGCAATTGCTGGCCGACCTTGAGGTCGTTCGGGTTAGACAGGTTGTTCCAGTCCGCCACGTCACGCCACGGCTGATTGAACTGCTGGGCAATGCGCGACAGGGTATCGCCCTTGCGCACCGTGTAGAAACCCGGCGGATCGGCCGCCGGCTCCGGCTCCTGCGGCTTCTGTGCTGCGGGCTTCGGGCCTTTCTGCCGGTTGGCGGAGCGATCATCGATAGGCGCATTGGCTGGCATCTCGGCGCAGCCGGATGCCAGCAGGCTTGCCGCGCACAGCAGCGCAAACAGGTTCAGTAATTTCATCGGGCGCAATATCGGATAACGATTAGCGGATAACGATTAGCGGATAACGATTGGCAAATGACGATTGGCGGTCAGCGATTCGCAATGCGCAGTCAGTGACGGCCGGCGCGCCGATCAGCCGAAGGTGCCCGGCCTCAACGGCACGAAATGACAGGGCTCGAGCATGTCGGCAATCCATTCGTTGCGCCGGGTGCGGACAATCAGCTTCAGGCGCTGTTCGCCGGCGCCGACCGGCGCCACCAGGCGCCCGCCAATAGCCATCTGGTCAAACAATGCCTGCGGCACATCGAGTCCGGCCGCCGCCAAGATAATGCCATCGAACGGCCCACATTGGGGCAATCCCAACATACCATCGCCATAGTGCAAGCGGAGATTGGGAATCCGCAGCGGCCGCAGGTTGGCGCGCGCCCGTTCGTGCAGCGGCCGGATGCGCTCAATCGAGTAGACCTCGTCCGCCACTTCTGCCAGCACGGCGGCCTGATAGCCGCAGCCGGTGCCGATTTCGAGAACGCGGCCGAGTTTGCCGGCCACCCCCTCGCGCATGACCTCGATCATGCGCGCCACGATGTACGGCTGGGAAATCGTCTGGTGGTAGCCGATGGGCAGCGAGGCATCGACGTAGGCCTGCGGCGCCAACCCGGGCTCGAGGAAATAATGGCGCGGCACCTGCTCGAGCGCGGCCAGCACCAGCGGATCGCGCACGCCCTGCTGGGCGACGCGCTGCACCATCGCCTTGCGCACCGCCTCCGATACCAGCGGCATGTTGGCCATCCGGTCGATCGCCGGCGGCGGCGGCTTCATTTCGTGCACGCGGGAGGCAGCTGTCAGCGGACGGCCGGAGGAGGCATGACGGGCGGCATTCTGGGTCGCGGTCTGGCGGCTGTTCAGTGCCGCCGCATCCGCCTTGCGACGCCCGGCCAGTCCGGTGACGAGGTCGAGCGTCAGCGGGAAGCGCTTCTTCGGCTGGCCGTTGCCTTCGCTCATTCCAGTGCCTGTCGCAACCGGTCGAGCTGGGCGCCGTGGGTCAGGTCGATCTGCAGCGGCGTGACCGATACCCATCCCTGCTCGGTCGCATGGAAGTCCGTACCCTCGCTGGCTTCCTTGGCCTTGCCCGCCGGCCCGATCCAGAAAATCTCGTTGCCGTGCGGGTCCTGCGCACGGATCACTGGCTCGGACTCATGACGCTTGCCGAGGCGGGTGGCGGCGATTTTCGTCAGCGCCGAATACGGCCGGTTCGGTATGTTCACGTTCAGCAGGAAGGGCTTGTGCAGCGCATCGAGCTTGCGCAGCACGATATCCTTGGCGATCCTCGCCGCCGAGTCGAGTTCGGCCCAGCCATGCTCGACCTGCGAAAACGCGATCGCCGGAATGCCGAAAAGGAAACCCTCGGTGGCCGCCGCCACGGTACCGGAATACAAGGTGTCGTCTCCCATGTTCTGGCCCTGGTTGATGCCCGAGACCACGAGGTCGGGCCGCTGCCCGAGCATGCCGGTCAGCGCGATGTGCACGCAGTCGCTGGGCGTGCCATTGATCGAGTAGTAGCCCTTGTCGGACTTCATCACGCGCAGCGGGCGATCCAGCGTCAGGGAATTGGAGGAGCCGGAGCGGTTGCTGTCCGGAGCGACGACGACGATGTCGGCAATCGAGGACAGTTGGTCGGCCAGTGCGTTGATGCCCGGTGCGAGGTAGCCGTCGTCGTTGCTGATGAGGATTTTCATTGCGGCGATTTTACTCCATAGCAGTGTCAGAAAGTCATCGCCTTGACAGCCATCAAGGCTGTTCGTTCATCAGAAAAGCTTGCACGGTAGCGAACTCGCGTGTCCGCGCAAACGGCGGCAGGCTTTGCCAGATGCGCCGGCCGTACGGCTTGGAAATGAGCCGCGGATCGCAGATCATCAGTACGCCGCGGTCGCTCTCGTCGCGGATCAGCCGCCCCGCCCCCTGCTTGAGCGTGATGATGGCTTCGGGCAGCTGGTGGTGCATGAAACCGTTCAGGCCGCGCTTCTCCATGTCGGCAATGCGCGCGGCGAGTACCGGGTCGTCCGGTGGCGCGAACGGCAGCTTGTCGATGATGACGACGGACAGCGCATCGCCGCGCACGTCGACACCCTCCCAGAAGCTCTGGCTGCCGATCAGCACCGCGTTGCCGGCGGCACGGAACTTGTCGAGCAACTCGGTGCGGCCGATCTCGCCCTGCACCAGCAACGGCCACGGATGATTGCGTCGCTCGAACTCCTCGCGCAGGCGCTCCGCCGCGCGCCGCACCGCGCGCAGCGTCGTGCACAGCAGGAAAGCGCGCCCGCCGGAGGCTTCGATCACAGGCAGAGCGGCGTCGACGACGGCATCGGTATAGCCGATGGAATTCGGCTCCGGCAGGCTGGTCGGCACGTACAGCAGCGCCTGCCGGCCGTAATCGAACGGGCTGGGCCATGTCCGGGCCGGCGCATCCTGCAGTCCCATCTGCGCGCTGTAATGGGTGAAGTCGTTCTTCACCGCCAGCGTCGCCGAGGTGAAGATCCAAGCGCGCGGCGGGCCCTCGCGCTGGCGGGAAAAAATCGGCGCGATCGACAGCGGCGTCTGGTGCAGCTGCAGCGATTGCGAAAAGGCCTCGAGCCACAGCACCCGGCCCGCGCGCTCCTCGGGATCGGCCGCCGGCGCCCAGGCGTCAAGCCGGCGCGCCAGCTCGACCGCACGCTCGCGGCACTGCTCTATGGTTTCGGCGCGCTCGGCCTGCCCGGCCAGCACCTCGATCAAGTGGGCCAGCATCGCCTTCAGGTGCGCCAGCGCCGGAAAGAACGGGCTGCTGTCGGCGATCTGCTGGTAGGCCAGCTTGACGCCCTCGACCGGGAAAGCCAGGCGCAGGTCGCGCACTGCCTTCTCCACCGTGCCGACCAGCGCGCCCCAGTCTGCGCCGTCGCGCGCATGCGCCAGCCCCTCGGCCAGCACGTCGCGACACAGCTCCATCAGCTGCGAGGTCGACAGCGTATCGCCAAAAAACAGCGTCGCGGTCTCGGGCAACTGGTGCGCCTCGTCGAAGACGATGGTATTGGCCGTCGGCAGCAATTCGGCCACGCCGGTGTCCTTCAGGGCCACGTCGGCAAAGAACAGATGATGGTTGACGACCACCACGTCGGCCTGCTGAGCCTCCTTGCGCGCCTTCATCACGAAGCAATCCTGGTAGTGCGCGCACTCGGCGCCGAGGCAGTTGTCGCGCGTCGAGGTCACCAGATTCCAGACCGGCGCGGTCTCCGGAATGCGCGACAACTCGGCCTTGTCGCCGCTGCCGGTGGTCTTGATGAAGCGTGCGATCTCGCGCAGGTAGCCGACATCCTCGCGCGAGGTCAGCCGCCCGTTCTGCAGCGTGCGGTCGAGGTGGAAGTGGCAGACATAGTTGGCCCGCCCCTTGAGCAGTGCGACCGAAACCGGCACGTTGAGCGCCTTGCGCACCACGGGTATGTCGCGCAGGTAGAGCTGGTCCTGCAGGTTCTTGGTGCCGGTCGAGACGATGACCTTGCCGCCCCAGAGCAAAGCCGGCACCAGATAGGCGAAGGTCTTGCCGGTGCCGGTGCCGGCTTCGGCCAGCAGCGTGCCCTGCGTGGCGATGGCATCGGCAACCGCGCGCGCCATGTCGGTCTGCGACTGGCGCGGCCGAAAGCCCGCGATGCCGGCGGCCAGCGTGCCGTCGGCGGCAAAGAGCGCATCGACTTCCGCGTCGTGCTGGCCGGAAGTCCCGTGTGTTTCCAGTGGTTCGGTCAAGGCTGCGCCCGTGGCTAGGCAGGGATGTCCGGCACCAATTGCATCCTGAGCCGGAGGATCTGATCTTTCAGGTGAAGCCGGCGCTTCTTCAGCCGGCGCAATTGCAGTTCGTCGCGGTTGGCGGTTTCATCGAGCCTGTCGATCGCCACATCGAGGTCGCGATGCTCGATCTCGAGTTCGATTACGCGCGCCCGCACTTGTTCGACATCGCTGCTCATTCTTTACCGACCTTCGGCGCATCCGGCTCCGGGCCTTCACGGGCGGCGCCGGACAGCGGAATGGCCCGACCCCCCTCGGCCGTGGCCCTGCGCTCGCGTTCGGCCAGGGCGCGGTCACGCTCGGCCGCCCTTTCCTTGCGCAGCAAAGCGCGCGCCTCGACCTCGACCCGGCGGATGGTCGTTCGTGCATCGCGCTGCCGCTGCTGGACATCGGCAAGGCAGGAGGAAACAAGGAAGCGCTCGTAACAGGCGGCCTTCTCATGCTGCAATTGCCGTCCGAGGTCGGCATAGGCCTGCGGGGCGCGCCTCAGCACGTCCTCCGCCTGCGCCACGGAGGCAATCGAGCCGGCCGGATAGTCGTCATGCAGCGCTGTCCCGCCATCGCGCGCGGTGGCGACAGCGGCCGGCGACTGCAACAGCATGACGCACAGGGCGGAGATGGCGATTCGATCAAATGTCATGGTCGGTCAGGTTCAGGCTATGGCCGATGCAGCTTGCCGGCGATCGCTTTCCTTGTACTCGCGGGACTGCATCTCTATGATGCGCGACACGGTACGGTGAAACTCGCCGGACAGCACGCCCTCGGTATACAGTTGGTCCGGCAGCACGGCCGCCGACATCAGCAACTTGACCCGGTGGTCGTACAGCACGTCGACCAGCCAGGTGAAGCGCCGCGCCTCGGACGCCATCTCGTCCGACATGCACGGCACGTTCGACAGCAGGACCGTGTGGAAGCGGCTGGCGATGTCGAGGTAGTCGTTTTGCGAGCGCGGCGAACCGCACAAGGTCGCAAAATCGAACCAGACGACGCCGCCGGCACGGCGCACGCATCGCACTTCCCGCGATTCTATCCTGATCCGGGGATCGTCCTCGGTGGTTTCGGCAATATCGAGAAAAGCCCGCAGCAGCGCCCGGTCGGACTCGGGGCCCAGCGGCGCATGGTAGGCGGTTACCTGCTCCATGATGCGCTTGCGGTAATCGACGCCGGCATCGACGTTGAGCACATCGAGCTTTTCCTTGAGCAAGGCAATCGCCGGCAACATGCGGTCGCGATGCAAGCCATCAGGATACAGGCCCTCGGGCGGGTAGTTGGACGTCATCACGAACGAGACGCCCTGGTCGAACAGGGCCTGCAGCAGGTTGTAGAGAATCATCGCATCGGCGATGTCGGACACATGGAACTCGTCGAAGCAGATCAGGCGGTAGCGCCGCGCGATTTTCTTCGCGACCACGAGCAGCGGATCCTCGACGCCTTTCTGCTCGTCCAGCGCGCGATGCACGCCGCGCATGAATTCATGAAAATGCACGCGCGTCTTGCGCACGACCGGCACGACGGCATAAAAGCTGTCCATCAGGAAGGATTTGCCGCGCCCTACCCCGCCCCACAGATAGACGCCCCGTGGCACGTCGGGCCGTCGGATCAGCCGGCCGAGCTTGCTCGAGCGCTTGGCGCGATAAGCCACCCATTCGTCAAACGATTGCTGCAACCGGTCGACCGCCGCCTGTTGGGCAGGATCGGAACGATAGCCCCGCTCGAGGAGGGCATGCTGGTAATACGCTTGTACGTTCATTGCGGAGGATCGAGGGGAACCATGTCCACCACGACTTGCGCCGGGTAGCGGGAACGGGCCGACGCGAGCGGGAAGCCGAAGCCCAGCGACAGGCCCACGCCGCTGCCAAAGCCGATGCCGGAACCCGCGCCGATGCCCGAGCCCACGCCGACGCCGACGCGGGGAACGCCGGGCCCGTAGCCGCCCGCGCCGCCGCGGATGACGACCTCGGAGCTGCGATACCCGTCCCGCTGGCAGACGACCCGCAGGTCGCCGCGCGGCTCGCCGACGTTGACGGTGGCCGGCGTCTGCACCGTCCACGAGCCCGCGCCGGTATCAACGGCGCAACGGGCGTCGGCCAGCGGCTGGCCGCGCGTCGTGCTGAGGATCTCGATCTGCCCCGGCGGGCGCTGGGGCTGGCTGGCACAGGCGGCCAGCAGGAAGGCAACAACAGGCAGGGCGGCGCGTCGCATCAGGGCTCTCCTTGGTCGATCGTTGACGCCCCGCCTGCGTGCGCTGCCGCTCAGAAGTTCAGCGGCCGCTTGTCCACCGCGAGGGCGGCTTCCTTCATGGCCTCCGACAGTGTGGGGTGGGCATGGCAGATGCGCGCGATATCTTCGGACGAGGCGCGGAATTCCATCGCCACCACCGCTTCCGAGATCAGCTCGGAGGCCACCGCGCCGATGATATGCACGCCGAGAATCTCGTCGGTGGTCGCGTCCGCAAGAAACTTCACGAAACCCGTGGTATCGCCCAGCGCGCGCGCGCGGCCGTTGGCAACGAACGGGAAGCTGCCGGCACGGTAGGCGATGCCTTCGGCCTTCAGTTGCTGCTCGGTCTTGCCAACCCACGCAATTTCGGGGCTCGTGTAAATGACCCACGGAATCGTGTCGAAGTTCACATGCCCGTGCTGGCCAGCAATGCGCTCGGCCACCGCGACGCCTTCCTCCTCCGACTTGTGGGCCAGCATCGGGCCGCGCACGACGTCGCCGACAGCCCAGACGTTCGGCAGGCTGGATTTGCAGTCCGCATCGACGACAATGAAGCCGCGCTCGTCGAGTTTCAG
>JAMNXS010000034.1 GCA_023653025.1 Burkholderiaceae bacterium | reverse complement strand
TCGTGACGGCGGTCTGGATCCATGGTTGCTCCGCAAAGGGGACGGCAGGTCAGGGCCGTCCGATGTCGTTGAAGGCGGGGTCGAGCAGCAGCGCGGCGGCGTCGACGCTGTTCCAGCAGCGGCCGTCGGCGTCGGCCAGCCGGGCCGATATCCACGGCGGTGATGCCGGGTCGCGCGCCAGCAGACGCAGTTGCGCGCGATCGGGCAGCGTTTGCACGCGCGCGACCCGGATCGCACAGCGCAGTGGCAGCACGGCAGCGAGCACCAACAGACGGTCGGTCGCGCGCCACGGGACGACAGGGGTGCCGAGGAAGCCGTCGAGATCGATCACGCCCGTCATCTCGCTGCGGTGGTGAATCAGACCGAGGTACCACGGCTGCACCAGCGGCACTGGCGTGGGTGCAGGCGGCGCGATGATCTCGGCCGTCTGCGCGAGCTCGAACAGCCAATGGCCGCACCCGCTGTCGATCGCGATCGCCGTCGACAGCCCTGCCGGCGACTGCCGCGCCTGCTGCAACCGCTGCGCCAGCCGCTGCTGGAACTCGCGCAGCGCGGGCCGGCGCGCGCGGGGCTCTGGGTGCGCCATAGCCTCAGGCGCCGGCGCGCGACAGGGCAGCGATCTTCTGCAGCAGCAGCGCGGGCTCGACCGGCTTGACGAGGTAATCGCGCGCGCCCTGCCGCAGACCCCAGATGCGGTCGCTCTCCTGGTGCTTGCTGCTGCAGATGATGATCGGGAGATCGCGCGTCGCCGGATCGCGCGCGATCTCCCGCGTCGCATGGAAGCCGTTCTGCCCCGGCATGACGACGTCCATCAGCACCAGCTGCGGCGGGCTGCGGCGGATCTGCAGCAGCGCCGCCTCCGCGGTGTCGGCCGTGCTGACCGAGAAGCCGTGGCGCGTCAGCAGGTCGGACAGGAATTGGCGCTCGGTCGGGGAGTCATCGACGATCAGGATGTGGTGTATCGGCATGTCGGCTCCGTGGGGAAAAAATCGGGAAGAATCGGGAAGAGCCGGAACGTTCAGGCAGGCGTTGCTGCCGGCAGCGCATGCTCGCGCACCGCGCGCAGCAGGCTATCCTTGGTGAAGGGCTTGGTCAGGTAGGCAGTGGCGCCGGCCAGCATGCCGCGCGCGTGGTCGAACAGGCCGTCGCGCGACGACAGCAAAATGACCGGCGTGTGTCCGCACTCGGGACTGCGCCGGATCAGGCTGCAAGTCTGGAAGCCGTCGAGGCGCGGCATCAGGATGTCGCAGAAGACCAGCGACGGCCGGTGCTCGAAGACCTTGCCCAGCGCTTCGAAGCCGTCGCCGGCAAGCACGACCGGGTAACCGGCCTGGGAAAGAAAGATCTCGGCAGAACGACGAATCGTACTGCTGTCATCGATCACCAGTATGTCCGGCCCGACTCCGACATGTCCCATCGCGCACCCGTTGAACGTGGTCAAGCAACGGCGCGGACTGTAGCAAAAAGGGAAAGTCGTTGAAACAATGAAAAATCAAACTTCGTGCGGAGTCGGTATTTTGGCGACAGATCGGACGAAGAAAGCGGGCGATTGCCCGCAAGGAGGGTGGTGGAGAGCGAGGCGGATGGCGAACAATTAATCGGGGTTCGCCCAGGTGCGCGCCCCGAGCATCCGGGGCACGCCGAACGACCGACGTCCGGTCAGATTGCCACCATCTCGAAATCTTCCTTGCGCGCGCCGCACTCCGGGCAGGTCCAGTTCATCGGCACGTCGTCCCACCGGGTGCCGGGTGCGATGCCCTCCTCCGGCAAGCCTGCGGCCTCGTCGTAGACCCAGCCGCAGATCAGGCACATCCAGGTCTTGAATTCTTGCTCGGTTGTCTTGTTGTCACTCACGGCACAGCCCTTAAAGTAAAATGCACAATCGGCTATTTTAATGCTTTCCCTGTGCAAACCCCATCTTCCCCGCTCGTCCTGACCTTCGGCATCGCCGATCCGGTCGGTGCGATCGGCATCCAGGCCGACCTCGCCGCGTTTGCGGCCATGGGCTGCCACGGCGTGTCGGTGATCACCGCGCTGTCGATCGGCGACACCACCGGCACCGAAGACGTGCAGGCTGTCGATCCAGACTGGATCGCCGACCAGGCGCGCGTGCTGCTGGAAGACATGCCGGTGGCCGCGTTCAAGGTCGGCCATCTGGGCAGCATCGAGGCAATTTCGGTCATCGCCGAAATCGTGTCCGACTACCCCGAGATACCGCTGGTGCTGGCCCCGTTCTCGACCTCGCTGCCCGAGCAGGAAATCGACGAGGAAGTCTTGCTGGCGATGCGCGAATTGCTGGTGCCGCAGGCGACGCTGCTGCAGGTATCCACCGACGAGCTCGCGCGCATGGCCGAAACCTGGCGCGATGCCAGCGACGAGGCCATGCTCGACCTCGATGCAATGCAGCTGATCGAATTCGGCTGCGAATTCGTGTTCGTGACCGGCACGCCGGGCGATGCGCACGACGTGACCAACGTGCTGTACGGCAGCGAGGGCGCGCTGCGCACCGACCGCTGGCAGCGGCAGGCCGGCCCGTTCATCGGCGCGGGTAACACGCTGTCGGCCACCATCGCGGCGATGCTGGCCAACGGGCTAGATCTGCCGGAAGCCGTGGCCGAGGCCGAGGAGTTCACCAACGCGGCATTGGCCAATGCGCAGCGGCTGGGCATGGGCCGGCTGGTGCCCGACCGCTACTTCTGGGCGCGCGAATCCGACGCCGCCGCTTCCGACCCGGCGCCCGAATAACACCCTTCACGGAAAAAACAGAGAGGCCAACGTGTCCCACAACGATACCCTGTTCGCACGCGCACAACGCAGCACGCCTGGCGGCGTGAATTCCCCGGTGCGCGCCTTCCGCTCGGTCGGCGGCACGCCGCGCTTCGTCGCGCGCGCCAAGGGAGCGCATTTCTGGGATGCCGACGGCAAGCGCTACATTGACTACATCGGCTCCTGGGGCCCGGCCATCGTCGGCCACGCGCATCCGGAGGTGATCGGGGCGGTGCAGGCGGCGGCCGCCAACGGCCTGTCGTTCGGCGCGCCGACCGAGGGCGAGATCCTGATGGCCGAGGAGATCTGCAAGCTGGTGCCGTCGATCGAGCAGGTGCGGCTGGTATCGTCGGGCACCGAAGCGGCGATGAGCGCCTTGCGCCTCGCGCGCGGCGCGACCGGACGCGACCTGGTGATCAAGTTCGAGGGCTGCTACCACGGCCACGCCGATTCGATGCTGGTGAAGGCCGGCAGCGGCCTGCTCACTTTCGGCAACCCGACCTCGTCGGGCGTACCCGCCGATTTCGCGAAGCACACGATGGTGCTCGACTACAACGACCCGGCGCAGCTGGACGAGGTATTCGGCCGGATGGGCGACCAGATCGCGGCCGTGATCGTCGAGCCGGTCGCGGGCAACATGAACCTGCTGCGCGCGACACCGGAGTTCCTGCAGACCATGCGCCGCCTGTGCACGAAGCACGGGGCGGTGTTGATGTTCGACGAGGTGATGTCGGGTTTTCGCGTCGCGCTCGGCGGCGCGCAGTCGCTGTACGGCATCGTGCCGGACATGACGGTGCTGGGCAAGGTGATCGGCGGCGGCCTGCCTGTCGCGGCCTTCGGCGGCCGCGCCGACCTGATGCAGAAGCTCGCGCCGCTGGGCCCCGTCTACCAGGCGGGCACGCTATCGGGCAATCCGGTCGCCGTCGCCGCCGGCATGAGCACACTGAAGATCATTCAGCGGCCGGACTTTTACGAACGGCTGGGCACGCAGACGACCAAGCTCGTCGATGGTCTGTCGGCAGCTGCCAGGGAGGCCGGCGAGGCTTTCTGCGCGGATGCGGTCGGCGGCATGTTCGGCATCTACTTCGCCGGCACGCTGCCGGGCAACTATGCCGAGATGATGAAATGCGACAAGGAGCGCTTCAACCGCTTCTTCCACGCGATGCTGGACGCCGGCGTCTACCTCGCGCCGTCGGCATTCGAAGCCGGCTTCGTGTCGGCCATGCATGACGACGCGGTGATCGACGAGACCGTCGCGGCGGCACGCGGGGCGTTTGCCCAGTTGAACGCTTGAAGCAGGACGGCGGGGGTTGATGGCGGGTTTCGCTCCGCTCTACCCGCCCTACGGCAATGCCCAAGGTTCGTAGGGCGGGTAGAGGCGAAGCCGAAAGCCGCCGTCAACATCGGCCGCGCATAGCCCGGCAGATAACCGTAGGGCGGGTAGAGGCGAAGCCGAAAGCCGCCGTCAACATCGGCCGAGCATAGCCCGGCAGATAACCGTAGGGCGGGTAGAGCGAAGCGAAACCCGCCGTCAACATCGGCCGAGCATAGCCTGGCAGATAACCGTAGGGCGGGTAGAGGCGAAGCGAAACCCGCCGTCAACATCGCCCGAAAAACCCGCCACGATCTACCGCTTACCTCAACCACCCCCGCTTCCTGAAATACAGGAACGGCGTGATCGCACTCGCCAGCATCAGCAGGATCGCAAACGGATAGCCGAGCGTCCAGTCCAGCTCCGGCAGCACCCGGAAGTTCATACCGTAGATGCTGGCGATCAGCGTCGGCGGCAGGAAGGCGACCGACGCGACCGAGAAGATCTTGATGATCTTGTTCTGGTTGATGTTGATGAAACCGACGGTCGCATCCATCAGGAAGTTGATCTTGTCGAACAGGAAGGCCGTATGGCCGTCCAGTGATTCGATGTCGCGCAGGATTTGGCGGGCGTCGTCGAACTGGTCCGAGCTCAGCAGGCGGCCGCGCATCAGGAAGCTGACCGCGCGCCGCGTGTCCATCATGTTGCGGCGGATGCGGCCATTCAGGTCTTCCTCGCGCGCCATTGCCGACAGCGACTCGGCGGCGTCGGCATCGCTGAATTCCTTCTGCAGCACGCTGCGGCTGACTTCCTCGAGATTCTGGTAGATGCCTTCGAGCGCGTCGGCCGAGTACTCGACATCGGTTGCGTACAAATCGAGCAGCACGTCCTTGAAGTCGCCAATCGAACCGGGCCGCGAGCGCGCGCGCATGCGCACCAGCCGGAATACCGGCAGGTCGTCGCTGTGCATCGAGAACAGCATGTCGCGCGCCAGGATGAAGGCAACTGTCACCACGCGCGACTCGCCCTCATCCTCTTCGAGCAGGAAGTCGGAACGCAGGTGCAGGTCGCCGCTGTCGGCTTCGTAATAGCGCGCGGACGCCTCGATGTCCTTGACATCGTCTTCATCCGGCAGCGTCACGCCATAAATGCCGCGCACCCAGTCGCGCTCTTCGTCGGTAGGGTCGGTCAGGTCGACCCAGATCGGCGTCGACCGTTCGAGGTCGGCGCGCGTCTCGATGTTGACCTGGCTCAGGCGACCGTTCTGCAGCACGAATACGTTGATCATCAGCTCTCCCTGCCGCATGGTGCGGCATTGCCGCGGCGCTGGCGCACGCGGATTTCAAATCTTTACACATCAGGGAGCGAGGCCGACGAGTCGAACGACATCGGCCATGCGCGCCTGTTCACCATGACCTGGCAAGCGGCGCGAGAGAGAGCGTCAGCTTGCGGCGGGCCCGTCGATCGACGGTCGGTGATGCGAGGTGGGACTGCCCAAGGGGGTCTCCGTTGTTAAAAACAGCGCGAGTTTACGGGGTTAGCGGGGATGAGGCAAGGTTTGGCGGGTACGTAGGATGGCGGGTTGATGGCGGGTTGATGGCGGGTTGATGGCGGGTTGATGGCGGGTTGATGGCGGGTTGATGGCGGGTTTCGCTTCGCTCTACCCGCCCTACGGTTGGGAGAACGTTTATTCGTAGGGCGGGTAGAGCGAAGCGAAACCCGCCATGCCGACCTACGGCAACTCCGCACTGTTCATCCGCACCAGAATCAGCGCCGATCGCTTGTTCAGATAAACCGAATCGAGATGCCGGCCGAAAAACCGCGGATTGGGCAGCATCACCGCCAGCCGGGCCGCCTGGGCCGGCCCGAGGCTGGCCGCTGGCGCGCCGAAGTACTTGCGCGACGCGGCCTCGCAGCCGAAGACGCCGTTGCCCCATTCGGCGACGTTGAGGTAGATCTCGAAGATCCGCCGCTTGTCCATCACCGCCTCGAGCATGAAGGTAATCACCATCTCCTGCGCCTTGCGCAGGTAGCTGCGCTCGCCGGACAGGAACAGGTTCTTCGCAAGCTGCTGCGTGATGGTCGAGCCGCCGCGCACGACCTTGCCCTTCTTCGCATTCTTCTCGTAAGCCTTCTGCAGCGCCACCCAGTCGACGCCCTCGTGCTCGGCGAAGTTCGCGTCCTCGGACGCAATGATCGCGCGCTTGAGATGATTCGATATCCTGTCGTACGGCACCCACTGGTGCTGCAGCTTCGCCTTCGGATTCTTCTGCTGCAGCCGGTCCAGCTGCTCGCGCATGAACGCGGTCGAGGACGGGTTGTGGCTGATCCACCAGCAGATCTGGATGAAATACCAGGCCTGCAGCAGTACCACCAGCAGCAGAGGAACCCCGACCATCCACATCAGGAACTTGCGCCGCCGGCTCACAGCTGCGCCCTCAGCCATGCATACACCGGCGAGGTATCGGGCCGCACGCCGCGCCAGACGAAAAATGCTTCTGCTGCCTGCTCGACCAGCATACCGAGGCCGTCGCGCACGGCCGCGCCGCGGGACGCGGCGACCTGCATGAAGACGGTAGGCTGCGCGCCGTACATCATGTCGTAGGCAAAGGTCTGCGCGGAGAGCGCCGAGGCCGGCACCGGCGGCACTTCGGCCGACAGGCTGGCCGAGGTCGCATTGATCACGATATCGAACGCGCCCTCGACCGCAGCAAACGGCGCTGCGGCCATGCGACCTCGCCCTTGCGGCAGCTGCCCGAATTGCGTGGCCAGTTCCTCCGCCTTCGCGAGCGTGCGGTTGGCAATCACGATCTGTGCCGGCGATTCGTCCAGCAGCGGCAGAATGATGCCGCGCGCCGCGCCGCCGGCGCCCAGCAGCAGCACGCGGCGGCCGGCGATGCCGATGCCGGCGCCGCCCATGATGTCGCGTACCAGTCCCACGCCGTCGGTGTTGTCGCCGACGATGCGGCCGCCGTCGAAGCGCAGCGTGTTGACGGCGCCGGCGGCCTCGGCGCGTGCGCTGCGCTCGGTAGCCAGCGCGAACGCGTCGAGCTTGAAAGGTACGGTCACATTCGCGCCGCGCCCGCCGCCGGCGATGAAGTCGCGCATCGTCGGCTCAAAGCCGTCGAGCGGCGCGAGCAGACGCTCGTAGGCCACCGGCTCGCCGGTCTGCTGCGCGAAGCGCGCATGAATCTGCGGCGACTTGCTGTGGGCGATCGGATTGCCGATCACGACATAACGGTCAGCCATGGTCAATCGGCCTTTCCAAGGGACTGGGTCTCCAGCGTCTGTTCGCGCGTGAACGAAAAGCGGGCAATGATTTCCCATACGCGCGCACGTCCGTTTGTAGCGAGCGTGGACGGAAAGCGGCCGAACGGTGCGGCGCGACGGACGATAGCAAGCGCGGCTGCATCAAGGGCTGCGTTGCCGGAACTGCGCTCGACGCGCGGCCCACCCTCCCGGTCGTACAGGCTGCCGTCCTCGGCCACCGGAATGGTGACGATCAGCTCGCCATACATTTTGCGACCGTCCTGCTGCGGGAAATTCAGCGTGCCGGTCTGCTCGATTTTTTTCTGCAGCGCAGTGTAATACAGCGCGTACGGTACTTCACGGGTCGACGGGGTGAGCCTGAACTTCAGCGGCCGCTTGCCGTAGTCGGCGATATCGCGCGCGATCTCTGCCTGGCGGCGTGCGATTTCCTGGATCTCCTCGACCGAGCGCACATCCCGTCCGTCGATGGCGGGCCGGTCCACATCCTTGCCCGCGTCGACCGCATCCGGCTGCGGCTGCGCTGTCCGGGCCAGCAGTCGGCGCTGCATCTGCTCGAGCTCGGCCACGCGCCGCTGCTGGCGCTCGAACTGTTCGCCGTCATGGAGGCGGCCGAGGTCGGGCAGTGGCGAGCGCATCCTGCCGGCGTCGGCATTGCCGCCACCGTCGAGATTGGCCTGCGCGAGCGCATCGGCCTTCAGCGGTTCGCTGTCGTGGCGAGCATTGACGAGGATGACCGCCAGCCCCGGATCGAAAGGCGCGGCGCGCAACGCTTGCGGCGGCACGAAACGCAGCGACAACAGCGCCGCATGAAACAACAGGGAAGAGCCGATCGCGATCGCCAGCAGGCGTTTATCGCGCGCGACCATGCTCATCACTCCGGCGTGCCCGGCGCCGGGACGTCCGGCAGCGGCGGGTCCCGGGAGTCGGCCAACGGTTCGGCCTGCTGTTCGGCCTGCTGTTCTGTCTGCTGCTCGGAAATCTGCTCCGCCGCCTGCTCGGCCTCGTCCGCGACGTCGCTATCCTCGAGCTCGATCTCGTCGGCTAGCGCAGCCGACGCCGCCGCAACCTCAAGCACGCGCGCCTGCACGCCGAGGTCGACCTCGTCCCAGTCGATCAGCTCCAGCTTCAGCTGCGTGCCGCGCGCATGCCTGACGCCCGTCATTGGTATCACCAGCGGTATATCGACCAGCCGCAGCAGTTCATCCTTCAGCAGCACGGCCTCGACCTGCCGCACCTGGTTCTGCGCCAGCCAGCGCAGACACCAGAAGCGTTCCATCGTTGACTGGAAGTCCGCATACGCGGCATAGGCGCTGTCGAAGGCGGAGACGATCGCGAACAGGTCGGCATCTTTCGGCTTGAACGGCGCGACGAGCGGTGCCGTGACGCCGCCCCGGACGCAGGCAAGGATCTGCCACTGGTTGACGAGGTCGGTGTAACGGCGCAGCGGCGACGTGCTCCATGCGTACTGGTCGACGCCCAGCCCCTGATGGGGCGCGGCGTGCGTCAGCATGCGCACCTGCATGCGCGCCGCCCAGCCCTGCCCGCCGCCCTGTGCGCGGTAGATGCCGGGCACGCCGTGGTCGTGCATCAGCTTGCCCCAGCTGCTGTTGGCGAAGATCATCAGTTCGGCAACGATCTTGTCCAGCGGCGCGCCGCGCTTGCGGCGCGTGATCGTGACGACGTCATCCTCGACATAGAAGTTGAAGTCGACCCGGTTGTTCTGCTCGGGCCTGAGGCCGAACGATTCGCGCCTGACCATGCGGCCGCGCTCGAGCTGCTGCGCCCATTGCCACAGCAGCCCGATCTCGTCCTTGTGCGGGTAATCGCCGCTGCCATCGGCCAGTGCCTGCTCGGTGACCTGCTCGTCGAGATCGTTGTGGCGCAGGTTGGCGGCGATCGGCACCCGTTCGGCGCGGGTTTCGGTGGCCAGCACCGACCAATCCGAGGTATCGAGCGTCGCGTACAGCGACAGCGCGGGACGCGCGCCGCCTTCGGCCAGAGTGAAATGATCGACCAGCTCGTCCGGCAGCATCGTGATCTTGTCGCCCGGCATGTAGACGGTGCTCATGCGCTCGCGCGCCAGCATGTCGATCGCGTCGTCGCGCGCGATGCCCAGCCCCGGGGCGGCGATATGGATGCCGACACGGACGCGCCCGTCCGCCAGCCGCTGCAGCGAGAAGGCGTCATCAATCTCGGTGGTCGTCACGTCGTCAATCGAGAATGCCTGCACGTCGGCCACCGGCAGGTCGGGCACAGCAGGCAGCGTGATGCCGGGGAAGCCGACGCCGCGCGGGAAGTGCTCAGTCAGGAAGCGCGACAGGTGCAAGTCTTTCGCCGACGCGATCGCGCCGACCGACAGCAGCAGCTTCGGCGCCGACGTGTGCAGATCGGCGCAGGCCGCCTCCAGCGCCTTGTACTCGATGCTGTTCTTGTCCGGCCTGGTTAGCAGATGGCGGACGGCCGCCTTCACCTGCGCGGGCAGGCGGCCGGCCTTCAGCTCATCGGTCATCGACTGCTGCAGCAGCGCCTGCTGCTTTTTCTTTTCGATGCCGGCCAGCGCCGCCTGCAGCGTGGCCGCCGGCGCCGCCTTGTAACGGCCCTTGCCTTTCTTGTGGAAGTAGATCGGCGAGGATGCAATCTTCAGCAGCAACCCGGCCGCCTCGTCGGGCCGGGGCGCGTGGCCGAAATACTCATGGCCGAGCTCGGCCACGCCGAACTCCTCCTCGCCGGCCACCTCCCACAGGAAGGCAATGTCGATGTCGCCGGCGAGCCGGTTCGCGCTGGCAATCATCTCCGCCGCCGTCGGCGTATCGAACTGCAGCAGCACATCGCGCGAGCGCACCTTGGTGCGCTTGCCGGTGGGCGTCTCGACCTGGAAGGCCTCGCCCTGCTGGCTCAGTACCGTGCCGACCTTGAAATCGCCGGACTCTTCGAAAAACAGATTCATTCAGTGTGCTTCTTGTTGACGGCGGATTTCGCTACGCTCTATCCGCCCTAAGGCATCGTTGTGGATCAATCGGTGGCTTCTTGTTTGCGGCGGATTTCGCTGCGCTCTATCCGCCCTACGGCATCGTTGTGGATCAATTAGTGACTTCTTCGTTACGGCGGATTTCGCTGCGCTCTATCCGCCCTACGGCATCGTTGTGGATCAATCGGTGGCTTCCTCGTTACGGCGGATTTCGCTGCGCTCTATCCGTCCTACGGCATGTGGATGAGCCGCACCGGTTTCGTAGGGCGGATAGAGCGCAGCGAAATCCGCCAAACTCATCGTTCGAGAAAGCCGCCAAACTCATCGTTCGAGAAAGCCGCCAAACTTATCGTTCGCCAAATCCGCCAAATTCATCTTTCGCAAAATCCGACCACCTCGTCGATGTAGTCATCAAAATCCGACAGCCCGTGATCGCTGCCATCGATCACCCGCTGGTTCGCGCCTCCATACCGCGCCGTCATCTCGCGCCAGTCGAGCACTTCGTCGCCGGTTGCGGCCAGCAGCAGGTAGCGCTGCGGCTGCGTGATGCGCGCGACGGTCAGCGCCTCCAGTTCGGCGATGTACTCGCTGCGGAAGAAAAACCGTTGATCCGAGTGCCACGCCTGCTGCTCGCCGATGTATGCGGCCAAATCGCGCGCCGGCCAGACCGCCGGGTTGATCAGGACCGCGCGGCAGCCGGTCGCCTCGGCCAGTGCGGTCGCGTAGAACCCGCCCAGCGACGAACCCACGACCGCGAACGCGTCGGCCGCCTTGCCGTCGACCAGCGCACGCACGCACGCGAACGCCTCGGCCGGCGACGGCGGCAGTTGCGGACAGATGAAACGTCCTTCCTCGCCGCGCGCGGCGAAATGCGCGTGCAGCCGGCGCGACTTGAACGACGACGGCGACGAGCGGAATCCGTGCAGGTACAGTATCGCGCGCAATCAGGTCTTCGCGGCCAGCGCGTCCAGCAGTTTCTGGTGGACGCCGCCGAAGCCACCATTGCTCATCACCAGAACCGAGTCGCCCGGCTGCGCGGCAGCGGCCACCGCCTGCACCAGCAGCGCCAGGTCGTCGAACGCGCGCGCCTTGCCGCCCAGCGGCGACAGCGCGGCGCCCAGGTCCCAGCCCAGCGCGTCCTTGCCGTTGCCCTTCGCGCCGTAGCCGAACACCAGATCGGCTTCGGCCAGGCTGCCCGGCAGCGCGTCCTTCATCGTGCCCAGCTTCATTGTGTTCGAGCGCGGCTCGAGCACGGCCAGGATGCGCGACGCGCCAACCTTGTGGCGCAGTCCCCCGACCGTGGTCGCGATGGCCGTCGGGTGATGCGCGAAATCGTCGATCACGGTCACGCCGTTGGCCACGCCGCGCGTCTCCATCCGGCGCTTGACGTTCTCGAATGACGCCAGCGAGGCAATCGCCTGCGGCGGCGTGACGCCGACATGGCGCGCGGCGGCGATGGCGGCGACCGCGTTCCAGCGGTTGTGGGTGCCGGTCAGCGACCACCGTACGGTACCGACGGATTCGTCATTGAACAGCACGTCGAAGCTGCCGTCGTCATGCTCGACCATGCCCCAGCCCGGGCCGCCGGCCGCCGCATCGAAACGCTCGACCTCGCTCCAGCAGCCGCGCTCGATCACGCGCTGCAGGGCGGGCTCGCGGCCATTGACGACCAGCCGTCCCACGCCCGGCACCGTGCGCACCAGATGATGGAACTGCGTCTCGATCGCGCCGAGGTCGGGAAAAATGTCGGCGTGATCGTATTCGAGGTTGTTCAGGATTGCCGTGCGCGGCCGGTAATGGACGAACTTGCTGCGCTTGTCGAAGAAAGCGGTGTCGTATTCGTCGGCCTCGATCACGAAGAAGGCAGCGTCGCCGCTGTCGCTGTCGCCGCCGATGCGGGCGGAAATGCCGAAATTCATCGGCACGCCGCCGATCAGGAAGCCCGGGTGGTAGCCGGTGGCCTCGAGTATCCACGCCAGCATCGAGGACGTCGTCGTCTTGCCGTGCGTGCCGGCCACGGCCAGCACCCACCGGTCGCGCAGGATGTGTTCGCCGATCCACTGCGGCCCCGAGACATAGGGCAGGCCGCGGTCCATGATTGCCTCCATCAGCGGGTTGCCGCGCGAGACCACGTTGCCGACCACGTACAGGTCGGGCTGCAGGTCGATTTGCTGCGGGTCGAAGCCTTCGATCAGTTCGATGCCCTGCGCGCGCAGCTGGGTGCTCATCGGCGGGTAGACGTTGGCATCGCAGCCGGTGACCCGGTGTCCGGCTTCTCTGGCAAGCACGGCAAGACCGCCCATGAAAGTGCCGCAGATGCCGAGGATGTGGATATGCATATAATCGTGTCGTCGGGAAGAGTCGCGCGAACGCGGTGAAGAAGCGGATTTTACCCGACGCCATGCTGCCCGCCCCCCCGGTTCGTCGATGATCGTTGCCGTCCGGGCGCGCGCTCATCCCCTCGCCACGCCTTCACCGAGTTGCCAGCCATGTCGATCAACTATCCCAGCGATGCCGAGTTGCTGCGCGCCGAAATCGCGGCGGCCGCCGCGCGCATGATCGCCGAAGACGGCGCCGACTACGCGACCGCCAAGCGCAAGGCCGCCCGGCTCGTCCTCGGCAATCAGAAGGTGCGCGGCGACATCCTGCCCGACAACGCGCAGGTCGAGGCCGAGGTGCGGGAATATCAGGCGCTGTTCCTGGGCGACGTGCAACCGGAACGCCTGCACCAGTTGCGCCGGCTGGCGCTGGAGTTGATGGAAAGGCTGGCGGAATTCTCGCCCTACCTGACCGGCGCCGTGCTCAATGGCACGGCCGGCGAGCATTCGGACATCCATCTCCATTTGTTTGCCGACAACAGCAAGGATGTGGCAGTCTTCCTGCTCAACGCGAACATCGATTACCACGTCTCGGAGTCGCCACATTTCCGCAACCCGGACCGCGGGGTCGAGACCCTGTCTTTCCTGTGGAAGCGCGAGGGAGTCCACCTTACGCTGTATGACCGCGACGACCTGCGCGGCGGCAGCCAGAAGCGCATCGAGCGCGCCGACCTGAACGCGGTGCGCGCCCTGATTCAACCAGACGATCGATCATGAACAGAAAAATTCTTGCTTTTGTTGCCATCGCCGTTCTTTTCCTCTCGATCGGCCTGTATTTTGGCGCGAAGCGCTTTCAACCCGCTCCGGTCGCCGATGGCGCCGTCGGTGCGCTGATGGCGTCCAGCCTGCCCGATGCTGCCGGCGGGCAGCGCACACTGGCCGAATGGCAGGGCAAAACCTTGGTGGTCAATTTCTGGGCCACCTGGTGCCCGCCCTGCGTCGATGAGATGCCGGAACTGGTCGCGCTGCAGGATGACCTGGGCGGGAAGAATGTGCAGGTATTGGGCATCGGCATAGATTCTCCGTCGAACATCCGTCAATTTTCGGAAAAGCACCGGATTACCTATCCGCTGCTGGTCGCCGGCATGGAGGGCACCGAGTTGTCGCGGCAGTTCGGCAACCAGGCGGGCGGCCTGCCATTTACCGTCCTGATCGGCAGCGACGGTCGGGTTCGCCAGACCTATATCGGGCGCCTCGACCTCCAGAAACTGCGGGCCGACCTCGCTTCGCTATAGTTCAGATAAGCGTTTCTGCTTGCCATCCATCGACATATTGCAGCAAAATGGCCGCTTCTTCGTCAAAACGCGGCCTTTTCGATGGCAAAAAAACTGCTCCTGCTGAACGGCCCCAACCTCAACCTGCTGGGAATTCGCGAGCCGGAAGTGTATGGCTCGACGACGCTGGCCGAGGTCGAGCGTGAGGCCAAGGCGCAGGCGGAGTCGGCCGGCGGCTCGCTCGAGCATTTCCAGAGCAACCACGAAGGGCAGCTGATCGACCGCATTCATGCCGCGCGCGGCGACGGGGTGGACGCGATCGTGATCAACCCGGGCGGACTGACCCATACCAGCGTCGCCTTGCGCGATGCGCTGGCCGGGGTCGCGATTCCGTTCGTCGAGATCCACATCTCGAACATTCACCGCCGCGAGAGCTTCCGCCACCACTCCTACCTGTCGGCGCTGGCCGCCGGGGTGATTTGCGGATTCGGCATCGACGGCTACCGCCACGCGATCGATTTCGCGCTGAAGAAGTTGTAGGCAGCATTCGCCCATGGCCGGCGCACCGGCTCTCCCGTCAGAGGAGCGCAGCGCCGGTAATTTTCAACCCTGCAGGCAGACCCCCCATGGATCTAAGAAAACTCAAGACCCTGATCGATCTCGTAGCCGAGTCCGATATCTCCGAACTGGAAGTCACCGAAGGCGAGAGCAAGGTCCGCATCGTCAAGAATGCCCCGCCGGCGGCCCAGAACCAGGTGGTGATGATGCCGGCCCAGGCGCATGCGCCGGTCGCCGCCGCGCCCGCCCCCACCGCCGCCATGCCGGCCGCCGCCGCACCCGCCCCGGCGGCCGACGCCGCCCCAGCCGGCCATGTGGTCAAGTCGCCAATGGTGGGCACCTTCTATCGTTCGTCGGCGCCGGGCGCCGCACCCTTCATCGATGTCGGCTCGACAGTCAAGGAAGGCGACACGCTGTGCATCATCGAGGCGATGAAGCTGCTCAACGAGATCGACGCCGATGCCAGCGGCACGATCAAACAGATCCTCGTCGAGAACGGCCAGCCGGTCGAGTTCGGCCAGCCGCTGTTCGTCATCGGCTGAGGCTCTCGCACACCATGTTTGAAAAAATCCTTATTGCCAACCGCGGCGAGATAGCCTTGCGCATCCAGCGGGCATGTCGCGAAATGGGCATCAAGACCGTAGTGGTCCACTCCGAGGCCGACCGCGAAGCCAAGTACGTGAAGCTGGCCGACGAGTCGGTCTGCATCGGCCCCGCGCCGTCGGCGCAAAGCTACCTGTCGATGCCTGCCATCATCAGCGCCGCCGAGGTCACGGACGCCGAAGCGATCCACCCCGGCTACGGCTTCCTGTCCGAAAATGCGGACTTCGCCGAGCGCGTCGAACAGTCGGGCTTCGTCTTCATCGGCCCGCGCTCGGACTCGATTCGCATGATGGGCGACAAGGTCTCGGCCAAGCAGGCGATGATCAAGGCCGGCGTGCCCTGCGTTCCCGGCTCGGACGGCGCGCTGCCGGACGACCCGAAGGCGATCGTGCAGACGGCGCGCCGCATCGGCTATCCGGTCATCATCAAGGCCGCCGGCGGCGGCGGCGGCCGCGGCATGCGCGTCGTGCACACCGAGGCCGCGCTGCTCAATGCCGTCACCATGACCCGCACCGAAGCCGGTGCCGCCTTCGGCAATCCCGAGGTCTACATGGAGAAGTACCTCGAGAATCCGCGCCATGTGGAGATCCAGATCCTGGCCGACGAATTCAAGAACGCGATCTGGCTCGGCGAACGCGACTGCTCGATGCAGCGCCGGCACCAGAAGGTGATCGAGGAAGCGCCGGCGCCGGGCATTCCACGCAAGCTGATCGAGAAGATCGGCGACCGCTGCGCGGAAGCCTGCCGCAAGATCGGCTACCGTGGTGCCGGCACCTTCGAGTTCCTCTATGAAAACGGCGAGTTCTATTTCATCGAGATGAACACCCGCATCCAGGTCGAGCACCCGGTGACGGAAATGATCACCGGCATCGACCTCGTGCAGGAGCAGATCCGCATCGCGGCCGGCGAGCGGCTGCGCTTCAAGCAGCGCGACATCGTCCTCAAGGGCCATGCGATCGAGTGCCGCATCAACGCGGAAGACCCATTCAAGTTCACGCCCTCCCCCGGACGCATCCAGTCGTGGCACGCGCCCGGCGGCCCGGGTATCCGCGTCGATTCGCATGCCTACGCCGGCTATTACGTGCCGCCGCATTACGACTCGATGGTGGGCAAGGTGATCGCTTACGGCGCCACGCGCGAGCAGGCGATCAGCCGCATGCAGATCGCGCTGTCGGAAATGGTGGTCGAAGGCATACAGACCAACATCCCGCTGCACCGCGACCTGATGTCCGACGGCCGCTTCGCCGAGGGCGGCACCAACATCCATTATCTCGAGCAGAAGCTCGCCAAGAAAAAGCTGGCGGAATGAGCTGGAACGAAATCGTCATCGAAGTGCCGCGGGCGCAGGCCGACCTGATGTCGGATGCGCTGATGGAAGCAGGCGCGCTGTCGGTGTCGGTCGAGGATGCGGACGAAGGTACCGAGGCCGAGCGCCCGCTGTTCGGCGAACCGGGGATGGAACCCGAGCAGCACGGGTGGGAGCGCAGCCGCCTCGTCGCGCTGGCCGATGCCGACGCCGACCATGCGGCGCTGGTGCACGAAGCCTGTGCCGCATGCGCGCTGCCCGATCTGCCGTTCGCGCTGCGCAGCGTCGCCGAACAGGACTGGGTGCGCGTCACCCAGTCGCAGTTCGAGCCGATTCACATCGGCCGCAGCATCTGGGTCGTGCCGAGCTGGCATGACGCACCCGAACCGGAGGCGCTGGTGCTCGAGCTCGACCCCGGCCTCGCCTTCGGCACCGGCAGCCATCCGACCACGCGGCTCTGCATGGAGTGGCTGGAGCAACAGGTGAAGCCGGGCGAATCGCTGCTCGACTACGGCTGCGGCTCGGGCATCCTCGCGATGCTCGCGCGCAAGCTCGGCGCGCACCCGGTCGATGGCGTCGACATCGATCCGCAGGCCATCGTCTCTGCGCGCGACAACGCCGCGCGCAATCGCTGCGCCGACATCGACTGGTTCCTTCCCGAGGACTTTGGCCGCGAACGGGCATCGTCCCGCTACGGCATCGTGGTTGCCAACATCCTGTCCGGCCCGCTGAAGCTGATGGCGCCGATGCTCTGCGGCCGCGTCGCCGACGGCGGCGCGCTGGTGCTGTCCGGCGTGCTGGCGCGCCAGGCCGACGAGATCATCGCCTGCTACGCGCCGCGCCTGCGGCTGTCGGTCTGGGCCGAGCGCGAGGGCTGGGTCGCGCTGGCTGGCCGCGCGGGAGACTGAACGTGGAACAGCTCGCGACCCGCTGCCCGCATTGCCAGACCTCGTTCCGCGTGACGATGGCGCAGCTCGAGCTGCGGGCAGGCAAGGTGCGCTGCGGTTCGTGCCGCGAAATATTCAACGGCATCGACCATGTGTTCGAGCACGGCGGCGACGAGGACTTCGCGCTGTCGCCGCCGCTGGCCTCATCCGACCCGTCCGACCGCATGACGCTGATCGATTTCGGTTCGCTGCGCGGAATGCCGGCAGCGTCGTCCGGACTGTCGATGCAGGACGAGCTCGATGCGCTGTCGCGCGCGATCGCCGATCTGCAGAGCAAGCCCTGGGCCGAGCCGCCAGCCTCGCCGCAATCCGAATTTGCCGACGACGATCACGACTACGATCACGACGGCGAGCATGAGGCCCGGCACGACGCCAGCCCTCGGCAGCGCGATGCAGCCGCCGACCAGGCCGCGGCAGCTCCCGCATCGGCGACCGCTACCGAGCGCAACCCGGAGCCCGACCCGGAGCCCGAGCCGGCCTTCGTCCGGCAGGCCCGACGGCGCCAGCGCGGCCGGCGCCTGTGGACCGTGCTCTTGTGGGTGGGCATACCCGTGTTGCTGGTGGCGCTCGCCGGGCAGCTGCTGTTCCACTTCCGACACGACATCGCCGCACGCTACTCCGCAACCGCGCCTTACCTGCGTGCCGCCTGTGCCGAACTCGGCTGCACGATCCGGCTGCCGAAAGACATCGACCAGTTGTCGCTCGCGTCGAGCCGGCTGGATGCGGTGGCCGGCAGCGGCAGCGGCAACGACAGCGCCGCCGGCGCCGACAGCGAGGCGGTGGACGGCCTGCCGCGCGGCTTCGTGCTGGTGGCGCTGCTGCGCAACCAGAGCGCGTCCGCGCAGGCATGGCCGTCGCTGGATCTGCAACTGAAAGACGCCGAGGGCAAGCTGCTGGTGCGCCGCGCCTTCCTGCCGAACCAGTACGCGAAGGCCGACGAATTCCGTGACGGCATGCCGGCCCGCTCCGAGCGCGAGATACGGCTGCCGTTCGAGCTGGCCGGCGCCACGCCGGCCGGGTTCGAGCTCACCATTTTCCACCACTGACCCTACTGCGCCATGACCTCCCTGATCTGCGGCTCGCTCGCCTTCGACACCATCATGTCCTTCCACGGCCGCTTTTCCGAGGCGCTGCTGGCGGACCAGCTGCACAAGATCAACGTCGCATTCCTGGTGCCGGGCATACGGCGCGAATACGGCGGCTGCGCCGGCAACATCGCCTACAACCTGAAGCTGCTCGGCGGCGACCCGCTGATCATGGCTACTCTGGGACAGGATGGCGCGCCCTATCTCGAGCGCCTGAGCCGTCAGGGCATCAGCACGCGCTGCATCCGCTCGGTCGAGGACGCGTACACGGCACAGGCTTTCATTACCACCGATGCGGACAACAACCAGATCACCGCCTTCCATCCGGGCGCGATGTCCAGCTCGCACCTGAACAAGGTGCAGGATGCCGGCGCCGCGAAGCTGGCCATCATCGCGCCTGACGGCCGCGACGGCATGATCGAGCACGCGCGCGACTGCGCGCGGCTCGGTATTTCGTTCATTTTCGATCCGGGCCAGGGGCTGCCGATGTTCAGCGGCGACGAGCTGAAGGAGTTCATTGCGATGGCGACCTATGTCGCCGTCAACGACTATGAAGCCGAGCTGCTGACCGAGCGCACCGGGCTGACGCTGCACGAGATCGCCGAGCGCGTGTCGGCGCTGGTGGTCACGCGCGGCGAGCAGGGTGCGGAGATTTTCACCGCCGACGGCAAGTTCGACATTCCGGTGGTGAAGGTCGGCGCCGTGGTCGACCCGACCGGTTGCGGCGATGCGTTCCGGGCCGGCATGCTGTTCGGCCTTACCCGCGGCATGGACTGGATGACTATCGGCCGCCTATCGTCGCTGATGGGCGCGATCAAGATCGAAAGCCAGGGCGGGCAAAACCATGCGCCGTCGGTCGATGAGATCGAGCAGCGGTTCGAGCGGGAGTTCGGGTATCGGTTCTGATGGTGGACGGCTCCTTGCCGGCGGATTTCGCCTGCGGCTCACTCCGCCCTACGCCCATGGCACGGGCTTCGGCTGCACTGTAGGGCGGGTAGAGCGAAGCGAAACCCGCCATCCACGCCCGCCCCGCTCAAACCGCCCCGTACACGAAGCTCTCGACAACGAACACCAGAATCCGTAATGCAAGAAACGCGAGAATGGGCGAGAGGTCGATGCCGGCGATCGGCGGCAACACGCGGCGAAACGGCCGCAGGATGGGGTCGCACAGCGCCCTGACCGTCGGCGCGATCGGCGCCTGCGGGTTGACCCAACTGAGAATGACCTCGACGATGATCAGGCCGATGAAGCCGTAGGCGATCGCATGGACGAGCGACAGCAGTGACAGCAGCAGCCACGGCTGGGGCGCAAAGGCCGAACGCACGCCGAGCTGGATTGCGGTCGAGGCCAGAATGACCAGCACCGCGCCGGCCAGGCTCGCCCAGTCATAGCCGGCCATCCCCGGCAGCGCACGCCGCAGCGGCAACACCAGCCAGTCGGTCAGCTTGAAGATGAACTGGCCGAGCGCGAACGGTGGCCGCACCCTGACCGCCTGCATCCAGAAACGGATGAGCAGCAATCCCGCGAGGATGGTCGCGGCCGTGTCGATGATCAGGTTGAAGATCGAATAAAGCACGAAAACCCCGAAGGTAATTGAGCGGACATCACCCGGCACGCAGCCGCCGACATCCTAAAAAAAACCGCTGCAGCCCGGGGGCATGCAGCGGCGATTTTGCCTGAAACGCTCCAGGCCGCCAAACCGGCACGTCTTACGGACGCGCGCCGGTCGGAAACGGCCAGGCAGCTGCCGGGCTCAGCACAGTCGTCACGGCCGGTGCCGGAGCAGCAGCCGGTTTCTTAGCTACCGACTTTTTTTTTGCGGCAGCTTTCGGCGCTGCCTTCTTGGCAGCGGGCTTCTTGGCAGCGGCCTTCTTCGCTACCTTCTTGGCTGCCGGCTTCTTGGCGGCGGCCTTCTTGGCAGCAGGCTTCTTGGCGACGGCTTTCTTCGCTACCTTCTTGGCTGCCGGCTTCTTGGCGGCGGCTTTCTTGGCGACGGCCTTCTTCGCTACCTTCTTGGCTGCCGGCTTCTTGGCGGCGGCCTTCTTGGCAGCGGGCTTCTTGGCGACGGCCTTCTTCGCTACCTTCTTGGCTGCCGGCTTCTTGGCGGCGGCCTTCTTGGCGACGACTTTCTTGGCTGCTGCCGGCTTCTTGGCTGCGGCCTTCTTCGCTACCGGCTTCTTGGCTGCGGCCGGTTTCTTCTTAGCTGCAGTTTTCTTCTTTGCTGTTGCCATTTCTTTCTCCTTCACGTGATAGGCATCACACAGGTACAAGTTGGAACCCGACCCGGATTAGTCCGGGGCGGATTATTCATCGGCGCAAGCAACAGGAACCTGTTTGCGCTAATGAATGCGGCACCAGCTGAACTGCTGCATCTCCTCGTCGATGCAGCACTTCAGCCAATTCGACACGTATCGGGCGGGCTGCTGCAGCCCGTGGCCGGAGCGCAGACTATCCGCTGCAAAGCAGCGACGGCACTCTGCGACCACCTCGTTTGCCTTGAACGCAGCCGCCTTTCGGGGCGGCAGCGCTCAACGGCGAGCAAACGAAACGCCAGACAACTAGTCAAAAAAAACGCCGGCAACAATGCCGGCGTCGGAATGCTCTTGCAGGGAAGCCAACTCTTTTTTCGAAGAATACGCTGCCACGCCCGGCTTGGCCGGGTCGCGCTGCGCAGTCAAAAAAGTCGGGTTAGGTCGGGTACTGTCCATTAAGACCAGCTGCTGCCTTTCCTCTTTCAGCTTCTCTGCTTCGGCCACCGGATATGGCGGCCTGATAAAAACCTGGATGGCGATCGCGTCTTGCGCGACCGCCCCGGAATCTCACTCCCAGCTCAGCGCACCGCCGGTCTGGTATTCGATGACCCGGGTCTCGAAGAAATTGCGTTCCTTCTTCAGATCGATCATCTCGCTCATCCACGGGAAGGGGTTCTCTTCCTGATCGAACAGCGGCTCGAGACCGATCTGCTGTGCGCGGCGATTCGCAATGAACCGCAGGTAGCCCTTGAACATCGCTGCATTCAGGCCGAGCACGCCACGCGGCATTGTATCCTCAGCGTAGCGATATTCCAACTCTACGGCCTGCAAAAACAACGTCTTTATCTCATCTTTGAACGCCGGCGTCCACAAATGGGGGTTCTCGAGCTTGATCGTATTAATCAGATCGATCCCGAAATTGCAATGCATGGACTCGTCGCGCAGGATGTACTGGTACTGCTCGGCGGCGCCCATCATCTTGTTCTGGCGACCGAGCGCGAGAATCTGCGTGAAGCCGACATAGAAGAACAGCCCCTCCATCAGGCAGGCGAAGACGATCAGCGACTTCAGCAGTTGCTGGTCGGTTTCGACGGTGCCGGTCTTGAAGTCGGGATTGGTCAGCGTGTCGATGAACGGGATCAGGAAGTCGTCCTTGTCGCGGATCGACGGCACCTCGTGGTATGCATTGAAAATCTCGCCCTCGTCGAGCCCCAGCGACTCGACGATGTACTGATAGGCGTGGGTATGGATCGCCTCCTCGAACGCCTGCCGCAGCAGGTACTGGCGGCACTCCGGCGCGGTGATGAAGCGGTAGGTGCCCAGCACGATATTGTTGGCCGCCAGCGAGTCGGCGGTGACGAAGAAGCCGAGGTTGCGCTTGACCAGCCGGCGCTCGTCTTCGGACAGCCCGCTCGGGTTCTTCCACAGCTCGATGTCGCGCTGCATGTTGATTTCCTGCGGCATCCAGTGGTTGGCGCAGCCGGCGAGGTACTTGTCCCACGCCCACTTGTACTTGAACGGCACGAGCTGGTTGACGTCGGTGGTGCCGTTGATGATGCGCTTGTCGACTGCCTGCACGCGGCCGCTGGTATCGGCCTTGGCATCGGCCTTCGTCTGGGGGCGGGCGAGGATGCCCGGGTCGAGCGCGGTATCGGCGAGCGTCGCGAACTGCGGCGCCGGCATCACCGGCTGCAGTTGCGGGCGGGGTTGGGCTGCACGCGGTGCGGCGGCGGTGTCGTCATCCCAGGAAAGCATGTTCGGGTCCTTGGTTGCGTGTGTGGGTAAGAATAGTTATTTGATGCGGGACCGGCTTGATCGGCGTCCTGTCGGCCGCAGGCCGGTCCCTCGCTTCGTTTACTGGCAGGCCTCGCACTCGTCGAAGCCCGGGTCGCCCGGACGCAGGTAGCAGGCCGCGCCGTCGGCCTCGATGGCCGAGGCCGGGGCCGCTGCCACCGGTGCCGCCGCTGCGGCCGCAGCCGCCGGCATGTCGGCCGAGACCGCATTCAGCGCGCCGGCCTTGGTGGTCGACTTCTCGGCGTGGGTGGCGCCGATGGTGCGCAGGTAGTACGTGGTCTTCAGGCCGCGCAGCCAGGCCAGCTTGTAGGTCTCGTCGAGCTTCTTGCCGGACGCGCCCGCCATGTAAATGTTCAGCGACTGCGCCTGGTCGATCCATTTCTGGCGGCGCGATGCGGCCTCCACCAGCCAGCTCGGATCGACTTCGAACGCCGTCGCGTAGATGTCGCGCAGGTCTTGCGGGATGCGGTCGATGCGCGCCAGGCTGCCGTCGAAATACTTCAGGTCGGCGACCATCACCTCGTCCCACAGTCCGCGCTGCTTCAGGTCGCGCACCAGGTATTCGTTGATCTCGGTGAATTCGCCGGACAAATTCGACTTCACGTACAGGTTCTGGTAGGTCGGTTCGATGCAAGCCGACACGCCGATGATATTCGAGATCGTCGCCGTCGGCGCGATCGCCACGCAATTCGAGTTGCGCATGCCGTGGCGCTTGATGCGCGCGCGCAGCGCTGCCCAGTCCATGCTCTCCGAGCTGTCGACCTCGAGGTAGCCGCCGCGCTCCTCGGCCAGCAGCTTCAGCGAGTCCTGCGGCAGGATGCCGCGGTCCCACAGCGAGCCGCGGTAGGAGCTGTAGGTGCCGCGCTCTTCGGTCAGCTCGGTCGAGGCCTGATAGGCGTAGTAGCAGACGGCTTCCATCGAGCGGTCGGCGAACTCGACCGCGTCTTTCGAGGCGTACGGCACGCGCATGATGTGCAGGCAGTCCTGGAAGCCCATGATGCCCATGCCGACCGGACGGTGGCGCAGGTTGGCGTCGCGCGCCTTTTTCACCGCGTAGTAGTTGATGTCGATCACGTTGTCGAGCATGCGCATCGCGGTGCGGATGGTGCGCTGCAGCTTGTCGTGGTCGAGCTTGCCGTCCTTCATGTGCGCCGGCAGGTTCACCGAGCCGAGGTTGCAGACGGCGATCTCGGAATCGTTGGTGTTGAGCGTGATCTCGGTGCACAGGTTCGAGCTGTGGACGACGCCGACATGCTGCTGCGGCGAGCGGATGTTGCACGGGTCCTTGAACGTGATCCACGGATGGCCGGTCTCGAACAGCATCGACAGCATCTTGCGCCAGAGGTCGAGCGCCGCGATCTTCTTGAACAGCTTCATCTCGCCGGAAGCGCAGCGAGCCTCGTAGCGCAGGTAGGCCTCCTCGAACTTCTTGCCGACCAGGTCGTGCAGGTCCGGCACGTCGGACGGCGAGAACAGCGTCCATTCGCCCTTTTCCATCACGCGCTTCATGAACAGGTCGGGAATCCAGTTCGCGGTGTTCATGTCGTGCGTGCGGCGGCGGTCGTCGCCGGTGTTCTTGCGCAGGTCGAGAAATTCCTCGATGTCGAGGTGCCAGGTCTCGAGGTAGGCGCAGACTGCACCCTTGCGCTTGCCGCCCTGGTTGACCGCGACCGCCGTATCGTTGACGACCTTGAGGAAGGGAACGACGCCCTGCGACTTGCCGTTGGTGCCCTTGATGTGGGCGCCGAGCGCGCGCACCGGCGTCCAGTCGTTGCCGAGGCCGCCGGCAAACTTGGCCAGCAGCGCGTTTTCCTTGATCGCCTCGTAGATGCCGTCGAGGTCATCCGAGACCGTGGTCAGGTAGCATGACGACAGCTGCGAGCGCTGGGTGCCGGAGTTGAACAGGGTCGGCGTCGAGCTCATGAAATCGAAGGTCGACAGCAGGTGGTAGAACTCGATGGCGCGCGCCTCGCGGTCGATCTCGTTGAGCGCCAGGCCCATCGCGACGCGCATGTAGAACGCCTGCGGCATCTCGATGCGGGTGCCGTGGATGTGCAGGAAGTAGCGGTCGTACAGGGTCTGCAGGCCGAGATAGCCGAACTGCAGGTCGCGCTCGGGCACCAGTGCGTTGGCCAGCTTGTCGAGGTCGAACTGGGACAGCTTGTCGTCGAGTAGGTCGGCGGCGATGCCCTTCTTGATGAATTTCGGGAAGTAGTCGAGGTAATGCTCTTTCGCATCGGCCTGCGCGACTTCCTGGCCGAACACTTCCTTGCGGATCGTGTGCATCAACAGGCGCGCGGTGACCTGGCTGTAGGCCGGATCCTTCTCCATCAGCGCGCGCGCGGCGAGAATCGCGGACTTGTACAGCTCCTCGACCGGCACGCCGTCGTACAGGTTGCGCACGGTCTCCTGCAGGATCGCACCGGCGTCGACATGCTGCTCGAGGCCGACGCAGGCCGAAGTGATCATCTTCTTCAGCTTGTCGTGATCGAGCGGCACGCGCTGGCCGTCGACATCGATGTGCAGTTCGGCATGCGGCGCATCGGCGCCGCGCGCCGCCTGCTGCTGCGCGCGCTCCTCCTGGCGCTTGGCGCGGTACAACACGTAGGCGCGCGCGACATCATGCTCGCCCGAGCGCATCAGTGCCAGCTCTACCTGATCCTGCACGTCTTCGATATGGACGGTGCCGCCGGCCGGCTGGCGGCGCACCATCGCCGAGACGACTGACTGCGTCAGCTGCTCGACCAGTTCGCGTACGCGCGCGGAGGCAGCGCCCTGCCCGCCGTTCACGGCGAGGAAGGCCTTGGTCATGGCGATCGAAATCTTCGACGGCTCGAAACCGACGACGGCGCCGTTGCGGCGGATGATCTTGTAGTCGGCGAGGCTGGTGGCCGCGACCGCAGACGAAGTCGCAACCGAGGGCGAAGCGGGCGCAAATTCGCGGGGGGTCTTGCCTGAAATTTCCTGAGTGGTCTGCACTGCGCCTCCTGAATACTGAAACGATGGACGCGACGCGTCCTGTTGTTCGACTGCCGGAGTCATTCCGGCTGGTGTTATTGCTTCCCGGCTCGAGCGACCTCCGCGTCTTTGCGGGGCGAAAACCGGACGATGCTTGCTGCCGATGGGCTCTGGCCAAGCCCACTATCCGTCGGAATCCTCCGAACAAACCTTGCGTACTTGCGATACCTGGTCAGATCAATTGAGTCGAACGTACACTATATCTAGTAGATAAAGCGACGACGAGCACTAATTCTAGTGCCCGCTTGAGCAACTTGCAACCGGTTTTTATGTAGGGAAACTGACGGGTAGCATGCTGGCCGAGAACGCTGGCGCCGCCCAGTTTTGCCGTGCCGCGAGATCGCCGCGCAGGCGCGCCCAATCGAAATGCGGGCCGGGGTCGGTCTTGCGTCCGGGCGCAATGTGCTCGTGGCCGCGCACCGCGGAAATCGGGTGGCGGCCGCGCAAGGCATGCGCCAGCGCTGCGAGCGTCCGATATTGCGCGTCGCAAAATCCGGTGTCGTCCGACCCCTCGAGTTCGATGCCGATCGAAAAATCATTGCAGCGCTCGCGCCCGTCGAAATACGATGCGCCGGCATGCCAGGCGCGATCGAGGGTGGAGACGAACTGAACGGCGGCGCCGTCGCGGCGGATCAGGAAATGCGCGGACACGCGCAGGCCGCGCAATTGCGCGAAATACGGATGCGCATCGCAATCGAGGCGGTTTGCAAACAGGTCTTCGACATGGCGGCCGCCGAATTCTCCAGGCGGCAGGCTGATGTTGTGGATGACGAGCAAGCCGATCTCGGCATCGTCCGGGCGCGCATCGAAATTCGTGCAGTGCGCGCGGCGTAATCCGCGGCACCATCCGTCCGGGTCAATCAGCAGTGCAGTATCTGTTTCAGTCGCAGTCATCTAGGTCGAGGCGCCGTATCCGGTAGCGCAACTGCCGCAAGCTTATCCCAAGTAGGTCGGCGGCGCGCCGGCGGTCGAAGCGGGACTGCGCGAGCGCGCGTCGCAGCAGGTCGCGCTCCACTGCCGCCAGCTGCGCCGGCAGCGAGATGGGCAGCGCCGGCACGCCGGCCTGCGCGTCGGCCGCCGATTGCGCGGATGCCGCCCGTGCCGGCGCGGCCTCGAAATGCAAGTCGAACTGCAGGTCGGCCGGCCCCAGATCGTCGTCGCAGGCCAGCGCCAGCGCCCGCTCGAGGATGTTCTCCAGCTCCCGCACATTGCCGGGAAAATCATGCGCGCACAGCTTCTGCAGCGCCGCCCCTGAGAGCCTCGGAGCGCGTGCGCCGCCGAGGCGGGCCAAGATAGCGTCGGCGAGCAGCGGTATGTCGCCGCGCCGCTCCCGCAACGGTGGCAGGCGCAGCTCGATCACCTGCAGCCGGTAATAGAGATCCTGCCGGAACTCGCCGCGCCGCACGGCTTGGCCGAGGTCGCGATTGGTGGCCGACAGCAGCCGCACATCGACCGCCTCCTCGCGCTGGCCACCGAGCTTGCGCACCCGGCGCTCCTGCAGGGCGCGCAGCAGCTTCACTTGCATGGCCGGCGACAGCTCGGCCACTTCGTCGAGGAACAGCGTGCCGCGGTCTGCCGCCTGGAAAAAGCCGCCGCGCTCTTCATGCGCGCCGGTAAAGGCGCCGCGCCGGTGCCCGAAGAACTCGGACTCCATCAGCGCCTCGGGAATGGCGCCGCAATTGACGGCGACGAAAGCGTGGGCGGCGCGATGGCTGTGCTGGTGCAGGTCGCGCGCGGCCAGCTCCTTGCCGCTGCCGGACTCGCCGCTGATGGCCACCGGCGCGTCGCTGCGCGCGATGCGCGCGATCTGCTCGCGCAGGCCGCGCATGAGCGGCGACTGGCCGAGCAGGCGAAAGCCGGCTCCCAATGCGGCAGCCGTCTCGGGGGCAATCGTCGTGGGAGCCGGGGCAATGCGGATCGACATGATGCGGACCGACATGATGAAGCGCGCCAGCCTACTGCAGGCCGGGGCCGCGCGCGACGTCCTGCGCGCCAAACGCAACACTCCGCGCCGGAAAATCCCCGGCTCAGTGCGCGTCGTGGCGCGCGCGGTGCGCTTCGCTGCAGAAATGCAGGTCGCCCGGCGCCGGCAGCGCCTCGGACACGGGCAGGTGGATGCCGCAACTGGCGCAGCGAACCATCGCCTCGGACCGGGCCGGCGCGTCGGCGACTGATGTGGCGGCCGGTGTGGAAGCGGCCGGCGTGGCGGCATCGTCGGTGGCCGGCGCGTCGCCCTTCTGCTTCTGCGCGCTGTACCAGCGCCACGCCAGGTACAGGACCAGCGCCCACAGCAGGTACTTCATGCCGCGCCGCGCTGCAGGATCACTTCCATCACGAAACGGCTGCCGACGTAGGCCAGCAGCAGCGTGGTGAAACCGATCAGGGTAAATGACAGCGCCGTCTTGCCGCGCCATCCCCGCCACTGGCGGCCGGCCAGCAATGCGCCGAACAGCGCCCACGACATCAGCGTGAACACGGTCTTGTGCTCGAGACGGAAGGCCTGGCCAAACAGTTCTTCGGAAAAGAAGACGCCGGAGAGCACCGTCAGCGTCAGCAGCGAGAAGCCAATGCCGATCATGCGGAACAGCAGGCGCTCCATCGTCAGCAGTGCGGGCAGGCGGTCGATCGCGAGGCCAAGCCAGCCGCTGCGCGCGGCGGTGGCCGACAGCGAGTGCAGGCGCGACTCCTGCATCGCCATCAGCACCGCATGGAAGGCGGCGATGGTCAGCGAGCCGTAGGCCAGCGTGGAGAGGGCAATGTGCCACGAGAACATCGGCGACCGGCCCGACAGCGGTATCAGCGTGCCGGGAAACAGCACCGGCAGCACGATGGCGATGGCGGCAGCCGGCAGCACGAGGCGGCGCAGGCCGTCGACCGACAGGTTCAGGTTTTCCGCCCAGTAGGCAGCGACCGACAGCCACAGCGCCGCTGACAGCATGGCCGCAAAACCGAGCCGCAGGAAGTCGTTCGCGATCACGATGTGGGCCAGCGACAGACCGTGCAGCACCCACGCGATGGCGGTTCCCGCAGCTACCGCGCGGCGCCGCTGCTCGGGCAGCAGAGAGCAGATGACGTACAGCAGGCCGGCGGCGTGGATGGTGAGAAGTTGCATCGTTTTAGTGTACACCATGCCTGTCGCGCCTCGACGCGCTGGCGGCGCGGGCGGCCCGCGCTGCCGCGCCTGCGGTAAAATGCGGGTACGGATTCTCCCGTGCCGGCGTCCCCGGTTCCTCCTCCTGCGCCGCGCCTCCTGCCGAAGTCGACCGACCCCATGCTCAACAACCTGACCCAGCGCCTTTCCAAAGTAGTCAAGACCATGCGCGGCGAAGCGCGACTCACCGAGTCGAACACCGCCGAGATGCTGCGCGAGGTGCGGCTTGCACTGCTGGAAGCCGACGTCTCGTTGCCGGCCGTGCGCGAATTCATCGCGCGCGTCAAGGAAAAGGCGCTGGGCGAGGAAGTGATCGGCTCGCTGACGCCGGGGCAGGCCCTGGTCGGCGTCGTGCACGACGAACTGGCCAAGCTGATGGGCGCCGACCTCGGCGCCGAGGCGTCGCAGCTGTCGTTCGCGACCCAGCCGCCGGCAATCATCCTGATGGCCGGCCTGCAGGGCGCGGGCAAGACCACGACCACCGGCAAGCTGGCCAAGTACCTCAAGGAAGAAAAAAAGAAGAAGGTGCTGACGGTATCGACCGACGTCTACCGGCCGGCCGCCATCGGCCAGCTGCAGACCGTGACCGAGCAGGTCGGCGCCGACTTCTTCCCGTCGGAGCCGTCGCAGAAGCCGGTCGACATCGCGCTCGCCGCAGTCGATTGGGCGAAGCGCCACCACCACGAGGTGCTGCTGATCGACACCGCCGGCCGGCTCGGCATCGACGAGGCGATGATGGCCGAGATCAGCGCGCTGCACGCGGCGGTCAGGCCGATCGAGACCCTGTTCGTGGTCGATGCGATGCTCGGCCAGGATGCGATCAACACCGCCCGCGCGTTCAACGACGCGCTGCCGCTGACTGGCTTGGTGCTGACCAAGCTCGACGGCGACGCGCGCGGCGGCGCGGCCCTGTCGGTTCGGCATGTGACCGGCAAACCGATCAAGTTTGCCGGCGTGGCCGAAAAGCTCGACGGCCTCGAGGCCTTCGACCCGTCGCGGATGGCGAACCGCATTCTCGGCATGGGCGACATCCTGGCGCTGGTCGAGGAAGCGAAGAAGGGCGTCGACCTGGCCGCCGCGCAGGACCTGGCGCAGAAGATCAAGGGCGGCGGCAAGTTCGACCTGAACGACTTCAAGGCGCAGCTTTCGCAAATGAAAAAAATGGGCGGGCTCTCCGGGCTGATGGACAAGCTGCCCGCCCAGTTGCAGCAGGCCGCCGCGGGTACCAGCATGGACCAAGCCGAGAAGCAGGTGCGCCGGATGGAGGGCATCATCAACGCGATGACGCCGCAGGAGCGCGCCCGGCCCGAACTGATCAAGGCCTCGCGCAAGCGCCGCATCGCCACCGGCGCCGGCGTGCAGGTGCAGGAAGTCAACCGTATGCTGTCCCAGTTCGAGCAGATGCAGTCGATGATGAAAAAGCTCAAGGGCGGCGGCCTGATGAAGATGATGCGCGGGATGAAGGGCATGATGCCCGGCATGCGCTGACACCAAGGCCGGCGCGAGACGCGTATTCGACCCCGCTTCAGAGGGGAAAAGGCCCGAAAACCTCCAAAAAACACTTGCATCACGCACAAAACCCTAAGACTATTGGCAGTGCGTGAATTGGCGCAATTTTTCACCATGACAGCAAAGGAGGTTCAACAATGGCCACAGCCAAGAAAGCCGCCGCCAAGAAGAAGCCGGCCGCGAAGAAACCCGCAGCAAAGAAAGCAGCAGTGAAGAAGACCGCAGCAAAGAAAGCGCCGGCCAAGAAGGTCGTTGCCAAGAAAGCCGCAGCCAAGAAGCCCGCAGCGAAAAAAGTCGCCGCCAAGAAGGTCGTAGCCAAGAAGGCGCCCGCGAAAAAAGCCGCCGCCAAGAAAGCTCCGAAAAAGGCCGCCACCCCGCGCAAGCCGAACGCAGCATTCATGAAGCCGATGACCCCGTCGTCGGAGCTCGCCGCAGTGATCGGCGCGAATCCGATGCCGCGCACCGACGTGACCAAGAAGGTCTGGGACTACATCAAGAAGAACAAGCTGCAGGACGCCGTCAACAAGCGCAACATCAATGCAGACGACAAGCTGAAGGCCGTTTTCGGCGGCAAGAAGACCGTCTCCATGTTCGAGATGACCAAGCTCATCTCCGGCCACTTGAAGTAATCGCTTCAGGAGCCAGACAAAAACGCCCGCAACATTGCGGGCGTTTTTGTTTTCGGGGGACGATCATCGAGACGTCGGGTTTCGCAAGGCGTCAGGTTTCGCTGCGCTCTACCCGACCTACGGAACGAACAAAACGCCTCCGACGAGATCGTGGTGCCGACCATGGAAATGACGCGGACAACGTCGTGGCACGGAATGCGGAAACGGCTCCGATGACGCCGTAGGTCGGGTAGAGCGCAGCGAAACCCGACACTGCCTCCGCTCATCTTCCCTTGTTGTAATCGGCGATCGCCTTTGCCAGATCGCGGTACTCCTCGCATCCCTTGCCGCAGATTTTCTCCAGCGCCTGCAGATGCTCGCCCGCCTTCTCCGGTTGCCCCGCCTTTAGATAGGCCTGACCGATGTACTCGTGCGCGCCCCGGTGTTTCGGGTCGATGCGCAGCGCAGCCTTGTAATGCGCGAACGAGTTGTCGAGGTCGCCGAGATGGCGGTACGCATAGCCGAGGTAATTCTGCACGTCGGCGTTGTCGGGCATTTCCTTGTCGGCCCGGGTCAGCGACTCGACCGCCGCCTTCCAGTCCTTGCGCTCGATGGCTTTTTTGCCGGCGACGAAATCTGCGCTCTGGCGGTTCGCGGCCGGCGTGGACTGGACGGCGTTGGCCGAGGCAAGCGACGCGGTGAGTGCGGCGGTGAGCAATGTGGAATACGCCAGCAGCAGGGTGGCAAGCAGCTTGGTCATGATGGCCTCCTCGAAAGCGTTGATGATACGCCGCATTTACAACTGCCACCGCCGCCACGCCGCCCGTACCGCGTTCGGATACTCGGGACGACCGCGGCTGCCGTTGTAGCGGCCGAGCGCCAGATACAGGTTGCCGCGCTCCATGTCGATGTACATGCGCAGGA
>JAMNXS010000033.1 GCA_023653025.1 Burkholderiaceae bacterium | reverse complement strand
TTCATCTGCCTGACCATCAGGAAGATGATGAAGGCGAGAATGACGAAGTTCAGCGCGACGGTGATGAAGCTGCCGTAGGCGAGCACGGCGCCGGCTTTCTTTGCCTCGGCCAGCGTGGCGGCCGTCTGGCCGGCGAGCGGCAAAAAATAATTGCTGAAGTCCAGGCCGCCGACGATCATGCCGATCACGGGCATGATGATGTCGCCGACCAGCGAGTCGACGATCTTGCCGAAGGCAGCACCGATGATCACGCCGACTGCGAGATCGACCACGTTGCCCTTGAGCGCGAACTCGCGGAATTCACCGATCATGCTCATCGAAGGATCCTTTCATGTTGGCACGGATGAATCGTAACCAGCGGCAACGCGTGGAAGCTTGATAAAAATTAAAAGGATTGGCCGGCATAGCTGCGGATTCGCTGTCATCGGGATCCAGTATCATGCAGGGCGCGCGTCTGCGCAGATGTCTGTACTTCGGAGAATTTCAAAGTGTCACTGCAATCGAAACACCTCGCGGCCCTCAAACTGGCCGCACTTGCCGTCGCGTCCGCGGCGGTACTGACCGCTGTCGCTGCCGATCCGGCGAAAGTCGAGAACCTGCGCGTCACGAACGCCTGCAAATACTGCGACCTGACCGACGCGGCGCTGTCCGGTGCCGACCTGCGCGGCGCGGATTTCCAGAACGCCAATCTCGCCGGTGCGAACTTGTCGAAGGCTGATCTCTCGCAGCGTCCAATGGAGAAGCGCACGCTGTCGACCAGTTTCGAGAGCGCCAACCTGAAGAAGGCCAACCTGTCCGAAGCAAAACTGAACGGCGCGAACTTTCAGGGCGCGTTCCTGCGCGACGCCAATCTGCAAGGTGCGGATCTGTCGAATGCGGTCTTCCCCGGCGCGAACATGAAGGGCGCGAACCTGACGGGCGCGAAAGTCGATGGCGCGAAGTTCGACGGCGCCAAGCTGTGCAACACCATCATGGCCGACGGCAGCACGAACGATTCAGGTTGCTGATCACAGCGGCGGGTTTCGCCTTCGGCTCTACCCGCCCTATGCTTCCTCCCGGCGACCGTGTTCTTCCCGCACCACCGGGTGGCAACCTGCCATCCCTCCTGCTAATCCCACAAGGACTTGGGTAACACCTGCGGCGCCTTCACCTTCGGCGCCCGCGGTGCCGTCGCGCGCGCCGCCGGTTCCGACACGAGCCCCTCGGCCGGATACGGCAACAGAAAATCCGCGATCTCGCCGGGGGCCTGCAGCCAGGGCCGGTACTGATCCTCGCGCAGTATCACCACCATCCGCTTCTCGTCTTCCGGACGATGGAAGCGTTTCATCAGCGGGTGCGTATCGGCATTGATGGTCAGCATCGTGAACGACAGCAGCGGCCTGTCGCCGGGCCCGCCATGGGGCCGCCATTCCCACAGCCCCGCCAGCCCCATCGGCGCGCCGTCGTCGCGCGCGATGCGCCAGCGCACTGCCTTGCCGGTTTCATGGCTGGGCTCGAAGATCGATTCGGCCGGCACGATGCACAGCTGCCGTTTCGCCACCGCATGCCGGAACGAGGGCTTGCTCGCCGCCGTCTCGCTGCGCGCGTTGTAGGTGTGGCGCGCGAGTTTCAGCTCGGCCCAGTGCGGCACCATGCCGAAGCAGGCCGCCACGCTCTCGGTTGCGCCGGAGCCGTCGTCGGCCAGCCGCACGATGGGCGCGAGATAGCCGGGATAGGTCTCGTCTTTCCAGTCGTCAGCAGGCGCATCGACGCCGAAATGGCGCGCGAGCGACTCGCGCTTGGCGGGAGTGTAGTTCGAGCACATGGCCCATCTTATCAATCACCGAGAAGATCGGCGCTTCACTGTCGCGAAGTCGCGCTTCCTGATCAGCGCGTGGATGCCCTTGGTGCGGTCGACGACCTGCGAGACGTTGAAGTCGGTCGCGGCCGAAAGGTAGGCCAGCGCCACCGCGCGATCCATGCCCAGCTTCTCGTGCAGGAAGCGCAGCGCTTCGCGCACGGCATCCTTCATTGCCTCGTCGAGATCGGGGTCGAGGCCGATCGCGATCCAGTAATCCTTCGTCTCGCCGAAGGGCTTGGCCAGCGAGCCGGAGGCCGATGGAATGCGCGGGTCGCCCTGCTTGAGCAGCGTGAGCCGGAAGGTCGCGCGCATCGAATGCTCGAGCGCAGTCAGCGCCACTTCGCCATTGGCCTGCGCCATGTGCGGGTCGCCGGTGTAGAAGTTCGCGCCTGGCACGAACACCGGCAGGTAGACGATGCTGCCGACGCCGAGATCCTTCACGTCCATGTTGCCGCCATGGACGCCGGGCGGCACCGAATGCACCGGCTCGCCGGTGGCGGCAGCCACGCCCATCACGCCCATGAAAGGCGCGGTCGGAAAAGTGACCTCGTCGCCGCGCGCGTTTTTCATCACGCCCTGCCACTGGCCGCGCCGGTCTTTCCGGATCGGCGTGAAGACCGAGACGTTGCGGAATTTCTCCGGCTCGGCGGCGCTGGCATCGGGTTCCGGCTTCGGGCCTTCGGGAAATTCGCCCGGCAGCGCCCCCCTGCCATGGCGGTTGCTGATGACGCCGTACGGCACGCGCGGCGTGACGGCGAGCACTTCCACCTTCAGCACGTCTCCCGGCTGCGCGCCGGCGACGGCGATCGGGCCGGTGACGATGTGCGGGCCGTCCTTGGCGAAGTCGTGCGGCAGCGCCGAGCGGGTGATCGCGATCGCATCCTTGAGCACCCTGTTCGCGGGCACGCCCTGAGCGGCGAAGTAGCGCTGCGCATCGCGCCCCTGATCCTCGAGCAAACCCTCGTGCGACAGCGTGTCGAAGACGACGGTCGCGCCCGAGGGCACGGTCAGCAGCGGGCGGTCGCTCGCATTCGGCAGGTAGCCCCACTGTATGGTCTCGGGCGTCGACGGCACGTAGTAGACCTTGCCAGGCAGGCCCTTGACCGTCAGCCGGCCCGGCTTGTCGGCCAGCGGTTGCAGGGGCATGGCGTCGGCGTCGGCACCGGCGGCGGCGACGGCGAGCAGGAGGGCGAGGGCGGTAGTTTTCATCGATGCGTCCCGGAGGCTGGAAATGGTTGTGCCGGACAATCTGCCAGCATTCCGGGATGGCATCAATACGTCATTTCACGACCGGCGGCTTGTCGAAGGTATGCCAGGGAGCAGGACTGGGCACGGTCCACTCGAGGCCTTCGGCGCCATCCCACGGATGGGCGGGCGCCTTCTCGCCGCCGCGGATGTTGGGTATCAGCACCCAAAAGATGAAGTAGACCTGCGACAGGCCGAACAGGAAGGCGCCGATGCTGGCGACCATGTTGAAATCGGCGAACTGCGCCGGATAATCGACGTAGCGGCGCGGCATGCCGGCCAGCCCGAGGAAGTGCATCGGGAAGAAGCCGACATTGAACCAGATGATCGAATTCCAGAAATGGAACTTGCCGCGCCATTCGTTGATCTTGTGGCCCGTCCATTTCGGCGCCCAGAAGTAGTACCCGGTGAACAGCGCGAATAGCGAGCCGGCCACCAGCACGTAGTGGAAGTGCGCGATCACGTAATAGGTGTCGTGTACCTGGATGTCGATCGGGGTCACGGCGAGGATCAGGCCGGTGAAGCCGCCCATCGTGAAGACGAAGATGAAGCCGATGGCCCACAGCATCGGCGTCTCGAACGACAGCGAGCCGCGCCACATCGTGGCCAGCCAGTTGAAGATCTTCACGCCGGTCGGCACAGCCACCAGCATCGTCGCATACATGTAGAACAGCTGGGCCGTGACCGGCATGCCGGTGGTGAACATGTGGTGCGCCCAGACGATGAAGGACAGAATGGCGATCGCCGAAGTCGCATAGACCATCGACGCGTAGCCAAACAGCGGCTTGCGCGAGAAGGCCGGTATCACGTGCGAGATAATGCCGAACCCGGGCAGGATCATGATGTAGACCTCGGGATGGCCGAAGAACCAGAACAGATGCTGGAACATCACCGGATCGCCGCCGCCGGCCGCGTTGAAGAAGGTGGTGCCGAAATGGCGGTCGGTCAGGACCATCGTCACCGCGCCGGCCAATACCGGCATGACGGCAATCAGCAGGTAGGCTGTGATCAGCCAGTTCCAGCAGAACAGCGGCATCTTCATCAGCGTCATGCCCGGCGCGCGCATGTTCAGCACGGTGGTGACGATGTTGATCGCGCCGAGGATGGACGAAATCCCCATCAGGTGCACCGCGAGGATGGCCATGTCCATGCCGATGCCCATCTGCACCGACAGCGGCGGATAGAGCGTCCAGCCGGAGGCGGTCGCGCCGCCCTCGACGGCGAAGGATCCCATCAGCAATATGGCCGCCGGCGGCAGCAGCCAGAACGAGAAATTGTTCATCCGCGCGAACGCCATGTCGGCGGCGCCGATCTGCAGCGGGATCATCCAGTTCGCGAAGCCGACGAAGGCGGGCATGATGGCGCCGAACACCATCACCAACCCGTGCAGCGTGACGAGCTGGTTGTAGAACTCGGGCTGCATCATCTGCAGCCCGGGCTGAAACAGTTCGGCGCGGATCAGCATCGCCAGCAGCCCGCCCGACATCAGCATCGCCAGCGAAAACACGAGGTACATCGTGCCGATGTCCTTGTGGTTGGTGGCATAGGCCCAGCGCCGCCAGCCGTGCGGCGTCGCATGCTGGTGCTCGTGCGGATGCTCCGGCGTGCCGATCACGGTGGAGCCGGGAGCATGGGTGGCGCTGATGGTGGCGCTGACTGGGGCGCTGGCGGTGGTGCGGGTGCTGGGAGGCATGGCGGGCTCGCTTGTCTGGCGGAAAGGTTCACCACGGGCCGCGACCCGGACCGTTCCCGGATGCACGCCCGCCGATTGGACAGTGCCCCGCCCGATGAAATTCTCGGGTCCGCCGCAAAATGGCGCTGCCATCATTTGACGCGCCTGAAGCTTCGCCTCGCTTCGGATACATAAAAACGCCCGCCGGCGCATTCCTGCGAGCGGGGCGCGTCGTCGCGGGCATCGGCGAACCAATACCCGCGACGGCCAGGGGGAACGTCAGTGGCTGATCATCCAGGGCCGCTTCGACGGAAAGGCCTTGGCGCCGTTGGGCGCTGTGACCGTGGTTGTCTTGCGGCTCGACGAGCAGCAACCGCAACCGGCCGGATGCCGGTGGCTCGCGGTGTTCTTCGAGCTCCTCGGCTCGTGCCGCGAACGCTCGTTGGCGTCCATGGCCTTCACCGTCGTTCCGTCAAGATACGCAAGACCGAAGCTGGCCACCACCACGCGCGCGGACGAGCTGCCGCAGTGCGGGCAGTCGGCCGGCTCGTTGCGCGCCGATATCGGGCGGATGGCCTCGAAGCCGCCGCAGTCCGGGCACTCATAGTCGTAAGTCGGCATGAATGATCTCCGCTGATGACGATCACAGGTCCGGCGAGATCGGCATGTCGATCGAGCCGTCGAGGTGCTTGATCGGGCCTGCCGCCGTCGGGTTAATGTCGAAGTCGAAGATCTCCGTCGGCAGCCACAAGGTTGCGCAGGCGTTCGGAATGTCGACCACGCCGCTGATATGGCCCTGCACCGGCGCCGTGCCCAGGATCGAGTACGCCTGTGCGCCCGAGTAGCCAAACTTCTTCAGGTACTCGATGGCGTTCAGGCAGGCCTGGCGGTACGCGACATTTACGTCGAGATAATGCTGCTTGCCCTGCTCGTCGACCGAGATGCCTTCGAAGATCAGGTAGTCCTTGTAGTTCGGCGTGATCGGGCTGGGCTTGAAGATCGGGTTCCGGATACCGTACTTGGCCATGCCGCCCTTGATCAGCTGCACCTTCATGTGTACCCAGCCGGCCATCTCGATCGCGCCGCAGAAGGTGATCTCGCCATCGCCCTGCGAGAAGTGCAGGTCGCCGACCGATAGTCCCGCGCCATCGACATACACCGGGAAGAAGATCTTCGAGCCGCGCGACAGGTCCTTGATGTCGCAGTTGCCGCCATGCTCGCGCGGCGGCACGGTGCGCGCGCCTTCGGCCGCGATTTTTGCGGCGACCTCGCCGATGGCCTGGCCGCAGTGCGCCGTTTTGGCGAACGGCGGATTGGCCAGCGGCGGCACGCGGTCGGGCTGGGTCGCGATGAAGTCGACTTCGCGCTCGTTCCACATGTCGAGCATCTTCTGGTCGGGCAGCGTGCCGATCAGCCCCGGGTGGATCAGGCCGGCGTACTTTACGCCGGGCACGTGGCGCGACGTGGTGAACATGCCGTGGAAGTCCCAGATCGACTTTTGCGCCAGCGGGAAGTGGTCGGTCAGGAAGCCGCCGCCGTTCTTCTTGCTGAAGAAGCCGTTGAAGCCCCACTGGCTGTCATCCTTCGCGCCGATGTCAAGCAGATCGACCACCAGCAGGTCGCCCGGTTGCGCGCCCTTGACGCCGACCGGGCCTGACAAGTAATGCACGGTGGACAGGTCGACGTCGCGTACGTCGTCGGCGCTGTCGTTGTTCTGGATGTAGCCGCCGGTCCAGTCATAGGTCTCGAGGATGAACTCGTCGCCCGGATTGACCCAGCAGGCCATCGGAATGTCCGGATGCCAGCGGTTGTGCACCTTTTCGTTCTCGGTGGCGGGCTTCGACAGGTCTACCTTGATCAAGGTATCAGCCATAATGCGTCCCTTTCTGTAGTTTGAGTTTGATTCGGCGCTGTTCCGCAGCCCGTGTTTCCCTCTGCGCTTACACGGACAGGTAGCGACTGATGGTCGCCGCGTCCACATTGGCGCGCGTGTCTTCATAGGCGAAGCGCCCCTTGTCGATGACGAAGAAGCGGTCCGCGATCTCCAGCGTGAACGACAGCACCTGCTCGGACACGATGATGGTGAGGTCGCGGATCTTGCGGATCTCTTTCAGGCTGCGCGCAATGTCCTTGATGATCGACGGCTGTATGCCTTCGGTCGGCTCGTCGAGCAGCAGCACTTTCGGGTTGGTCGCGAGCGCGCGCGCGATGGCGAGTTGCTGCTGCTGGCCGCCCGACAGGTTGCCGCCGCGGCGGCCCCGCATGTCGTACAGCACCGGAAACAGCGCATAGAGTTCGTCGGGCACCCGGCCGCCAGCCGCGGCCGGCAGCCCGGTCTGGATGTTCTCGAGCACGGTCATGCTGCCGAAAATCATTCGGCCCTGCGGCACGTAGGCGATGCCGCTGGCGACGCGCTCGTGGCTTTCCATGCCGGAGATGTTGGCGCCGTCGATGGCGACGCTGCCGCCGCGCGTGGGCAGGATGCCCATCAGCGTCTTGAACAGCGTGGTCTTGCCCATGCCGTTGCGGCCCATGATGGCGACGATCTCGGCCTTGTCGACCTTGAAATTGAGGTCATGGATGACCTGGCTCTGGCCGTACCCGGATGCGAGATTGCTGACGTTGAACATGATTGCCTCCGAACGGGTTAATGGCCGAGATACACTTCGATGACCTTCGGGTTGCTCTGCACCGCTTCCATGCTGCCGGCCGCGAGCAGCTTGCCCTGATGCAGCACGGTGACCTTGTGCGCGATGGATTTCACGAACTCCATGTCGTGCTCGATCACCACCACCGAGCGGCCCTGGCTGATGCGCGCCAGCAGCTCGGCGGTCTTTTCACGCTCGGAGACCGACATGCCGGCCACCGGCTCGTCGAGCATCAACAGCTCCGGCTCCTGCATCAGCAGCATGCCGATCTCCAGCCACTGCTTCTGGCCATGCGACAGCAGGTCGGCCGTCATGTCGAGGAAGTCGGTGAGGAAGATGTCTTGTGCAACCCGGCGCACGCGGTCGATCACGTCCTGCGTGCGCTGGAACACCAGCGCACCGAACACGCCGCGCCCGCGCGGGAAAGACATCTCCAGGTTTTCGAACACGGTCAGCGCTTCGTAGATCGACGGCGTCTGGAACTTGCGGCCGACGCCGGCATGCACGATCTGGTGCTCAGACAGCCTGGTCAGCTCGATGTCCTTGAACTGGATGCTGCCCGCAGTGGCGCGCGTCTTGCCGCAGATGAGATCAAGCAACGTGGTCTTGCCTGCGCCGTTGGGGCCGATGACCACGTGCACCTCGTTGCGGTCCACGTACAGGTTCAGGTCATCGACTGCCTTGAAGCCGTCGAACGACACGGTCAGGCCTTCGATGGAGAGGACCGGCCGATTGGTGGTGATGCCTCCGATGGCGCTCATTTGCTTGCCTCCAGTCCGACGAAATCAACAGGGTTGTCACGGGCCGGTGCGCTTGCGGACCGGGCCGCCACCGGCGCTGGCGCTGCCTTCGGCGCGCGGCGCAGCGCCAGTTTTGCCAGCCACCTCTTGCCATGGGTCTCCCACAGACCGGCCACGCCGTTGGGGAAATACATGACGACAGCGATGAACAGGCCGCCCATCAGGAACAGCCAGAGCTCGGGCATGGTCTCGGAAAAATAGGTCTTGCCGAAGTTGACGATCAACGTTCCGTACACAGCGCCCAGCAGCGACATGCGGCCGCCCACAGCAGCGAAGATCACCATCTCGATCGAGGGCACGATGCCGACGAAGGAAGGCGACATGAAGCCGACCTGCAGCGTGAACATTGCGCCGCCGATGGCCGAGATGCCGGCCGCGGCAACGAAGGTGAAGACCTTGAAATTGGCCACGTCGTAGCCGGAGAAACGCACGCGCTCTTCCTTGTCGCGCATCGCCACCAGCAGCCGGCCCAGCTTTGACGTCAGCACCCAGCGCCCGAACAGGATAGTGGCCACCAGCAGGGCACAGCAGACGAAATACAGGATCAGCTTGGCATCGTCAGTGCGGATATCCCAGCCGAGCAGGGTCTTCAGGTCGGTGATGCCGTTGACGCCGCCGGTCCAGCCCTGGCGACCGATGATGAGAATGGTGAGGATGGCGGCAATGGCCTGCGTGACGATCGAGAAATACACGTCGCCGACGCGCCGCTTGAACATCGCGATGCCGACGATGAAGGCCAGCAGCATCGGTACGGCCAGCACCAGCAGCACCGTCAGCGGAAAGCTCTGGAAAGGCAGCCAGATTGCCGGCAGTTCCGTCAGCTGGTTCCAGTCCATGAAGTCGGGGATGCCGGGCGTGGACTGGATTTTGGTGCTTTCGGGGTCGGACGCCTCGAGCTTCAGGAAGGCGGCCATGCAGTAGCCGCCCAGGCCGAAGAATACGCCCTGGCCGAGCGACAGGATGCCGCCGTAGCCCCAGCACAGCACGAGGCCGACGGCGACGAAAGCATAGGACAGGTACTTGCCGACCATGTTGAGGCGGAAGTCGTTCAGCACCAGCGGGAAGATCACGAACAGCAGTGCGCACAGCACGAGCAGGCCGATCGCTCCCTGCTTGCCGCCGAGGAGTTTCTCGTATGCGGAGTTCATCTTGGGTCCTTTCGATTCAGGTGTTCGGGTTACTTGCGGACCTTGACGGCGAACAGGCCTTGCGGACGCAGCAGCAGGATCAGGATCACGATCGACAGCGTCAGCACCTTGGCCAGCGAGCCGTTCATGAAGAACTCGGTGGTCGACTGCGTCTGCGCAATGGCAAACGCCGAGACGATGGTGCCGACCAGGCTCTGCGCGCCGCCGAACACCACCGTCAGGAAAGTGTCGACGATGTACAGCGAGCCGGAGGTGGGGCCGGTCGAGCCGATGGTGGTGAAGGCCGCGCCGGCCACGCCGGCCACGCCGCAGCCGAGCGCGAACGTGGTGCGGTCGACCTGACGGGTGTTGATGCCGACGGCGCCGGACATCAGGCGGTTCTGCATCGTCGCGCGCACCTGCAGGCCCCAGCGCGAGCGGTACAGCAGGATGACGATGGCACCGGTCAGCACTGCGGTCATGGCCATGATGAACAGGCCGTTCAGCGGAATGTCGACGCCCTCGAAAGGCTGCACCGAGCCCATCAGCCAGTCAGGCAGCGTGGCGGTCACTTCCTTCGGCCCGAAGGTGGAACGGAAAATCTGCTGCATGATCAGCGACAGGCCCCAGGTGGCCAGCAGCGTGTCGAGCGGGCGCTTGTACAGGCGGGAGATCATCAGGCGCTCGACCCAGTAGCCGACAAAGTAGGCAACGAGGAAGGCCAGCACGATCGCGCCGAAAAAATAATAGGGCTGCAGTGCCGGGGCAAACTCGGTGGTCAGCTTCGACAGCAGATAAGTGGCATAGGCACCGATGGTCAGGAACTCGCCGTGGGCCATGTTGATCACGCCCATCTGGCCGAAGATAATCGCCAGCCCGAGCGCCATCAGCAGCAGCACGCAGAACACGGACAAGCCGTTAAACCCCTGCATCATCAGGATGCCGCCAAATTCAGATAACCAGTCCATGTTCACTCCTTGGTTGCAGCGCGGACAGGCTGCGCGCCCGTCCTGAAACAAAACAGGCGGCGACAGCCCGCAGGCTGCCGGCCGCTTTCCCGCCAATTACTGGTAGCCCTTCGGGAACGGGTTCGGCTCGATCAGGTCGGACTCGTAAACCACCTTGAACTGGCCGTTCTTCTGGATCTCGCCGATCCGGGTCTTCGACCACAGGTGATGGTTCTGATGCAGCTTCACGTAGCCTTCAGGCGCGACCTTGAGCTCGATGCCCGGCGATGCGGCAGCGACCTTATCGACGTCGAACGACCCGGCCTTCTCGACGGCGGCCTTCCACAGCCACGGTCCGAGGTAGGCGGCCTGGGTCACGTCGCCAATGACCGAGTTCGGGCCGTACTTGGCCTTGAACGCCTCCACGAACTTCTTGTTGTTGGCGTTATCGAGCGACTGGAAATACTTCATCGACGAGTAGAAGCCTTCGGCGTTCTCGCCGCCGATGCCCAGCATCTCGTCCTCGGTCACCGACAGGGTCAGCACGACCTGCGTCTTGCCGGTCACGCCGGCGGCCTTGAGCTGCTTGAAGAAGGCGACGGTCGAGCCACCGACCACGTCGACGAACACGACGTCCGGCTTCTTCAGCTTGATCTTGTTGATCAGCGAGCCGAACTGGGTATTGCCCAGCGGGTAGTACTCTTCACCGACGACCGAGCCTTTGATCACGTTCTCTATGTGCTTGCGCGCGATCTTGTTCGAGGTGCGCGGCCAGATGTAGTCGGAGCCGACCAGGAAGAAGCTCTTGGCCTTTTTCTCCTTCACGACCCAGTCGAGGCCGGCGAGGATCTGCTGCGTGGCCTCCTGGCCGGTGTAGATCACGTTCTTCGACTGCTCGAGTCCTTCGTAGAAGGTCGGGTAGTAAAGCAGGCCGTTCTCTTTTTCGACGATCGGCAGCACCGCCTTGCGCGACGCCGAAGTCCAGCAGCCGAAGATCGCGGCGACGCGATCATTGACCAGCAGCTTCTTCGCCTTCTCGGCGAAGGTCGGCCAATCGGACGCGCCGTCTTCCTGGATGATCTTGATCTTGCGGCCGAGGATGCCGCCGGCGGCGTTGATCTGCTCGATCGCGAGACGCTCGGCCTGGATCGAGCCGGTCTCGGAGATGGCCATCGTGCCGGTCGCCGAGTGCAGCTGGCCGACGATGACTTCGGTGTCGGTCACGGCCAGCTTGGTGGTGTTGATGGCGGCAGTCGCCGGCGGAGCGGCCATCGACAGGCCGGGAAGAGCGACGGCGGCGACGGCGGCGGTGGCGGCGAGACCCAGCAGCGCCTTGCGGCGACCTGCGGATTTCAGAAACTTGTCTGACATGGGGTATTCCTTTCACACGATGCGTTTGGATTGACAGGGAAGACTGCCGGTGACCTTGCTAAGCCGGGGCGGGTATCGGGGAGATGACGCCGCTCGCCTGCAGGGCTTGGGCCGAGAGTAGTTTTGCGTGACGCACCGCATCAATACGCCGTTTGACGTAGAGGGCGCACACCGGGTCGGATCCGGATGGAAGCGGTGACTGACATTCACGCGAGCGCCCCAAGTTGGGCCGCGATGTGCTGCGTGCGACTCGCTGCGGCATCACCATCGCGGGGCGGCGCGCGCACTAGCGCGGTGCAAGCGCTATCCGTAAAGCGAACCGCGGCAACGACCGTCCGCTTACGTCAAATGACGTAGGCGATGAAACGCCTGCTGCAGGCGAACGCACAGTAGGTTGGCGTAAAACTTGCTGCTGAGGTACGCGAAGCCACCACCGACTTTCTTCGTCCGCATCGCCGCCCACCGGAGCATCGCTTGAATTCATCGTCAGTCCAGCGCATCGTCAAGAGCCGGCGCGACTACAACGCCTGGGTCGCCGACGAGACGCTGGAAGACTACGCACTGCGATTCACGCCGCACAGCTTCCGGCGCTGGTCCGAGTTCCGTATCGCGAATACGGCGCTGGGCGCCGTGTCCTTCCTTGCGCTGGAAGCCATCGGCGCGGCCGTTACGGTGTCCTATGGCTTCCAGAATGCGCTGTGGGCGATCGCGATCGTGTCGCTGCTGATCTTCCTGACCGGCCTGCCGATCAGCTATTACTCGGCGAAGTACGGCGTCGACATGGACCTGCTGACGCGTGGCGCCGGCTTCGGCTACCTCGGATCGACACTGACGTCGCTGATCTACGCGACCTTCACCTTCATCTTTTTTGCACTCGAGGCGTCGATCATGGCGCATGCGATCGAGATGCAATGGGGGCTGCCGCTGGCCTGGGGCTACGTGGTCTGTTCGCTGCTGATCATCCCGCTAGTGATCCATGGAGTTACGCTGATCGGGCGCGTGCAAACCTGGACCCAACCGCTGTGGGCGCTGCTGATGGCTGCGCCGTTCGCGGCCGTACTCTGGCAGGACCCGGCATTGCCGTCGCGGCTGATGGGCTTCACCGGCGGCCAGCCGCACGGCGATCGCTTCGACTGGATCCTGTTCGGATCGGCGGCAACGGTGATTTTTTCGCTGGTCGCGCAGATCGGCGAGCAAGTCGATTTCCTGCGCTTCCTGCCCGAGCGCACCCGCACCAGCCGTCTTCGCTGGTGGTCGGCGCTGCTGCTCGCCGGACCCGGCTGGGTGCTGATGGGCGCCGTGAAGATGCTGGGAGGCGCACTGCTGGCCTACCTGTTCATCGAGCGCGGCCTGACGACGGAACTGGCGGTCGAGCCGGCGCAGATGTACCTGGTCGCATTTGGCTACGTATTTTCCGATCCGCGCTGGGTCATGGGAGCGACCACGCTGTATGTGCTGGTATCCCAGATAAAAATCAACCTGACCAACGCCTACGCCGGTTCGCTGGCCTGGTCGAATTTTTTTGCGCGCCTAACGCAGCACCATCCGGGCCGGGTGGTGTGGGTCGTGTTCAACGTGCTGATTGCACTGCTGCTGATGGAGATCGGTGTGTTCGCGGCGCTCAAGGAAGTGCTGACACTGTATTCGATGGTGGCAATCTCGTGGATCGGCGCGCTGGTGTCGGACCTGGTGATCAACAAGCCGCTCGGGCTCTCGCCCAGACACATCGAATTCAAGCGCGCGCATCTGTACGACATCAATCCGGTTGGTGTCGGATCGATGCTCATCGCCACACTGATCTCGCTGACGGCGCTGGCGGGCGTCTTCGGCGCGGTGGCGGCGGCCCTGGCGCCTTTCATTGCGCTGCTGTCGGCAATGGCGCTGGCGCCGCTGATTGCCGTGGCCACGCGCAGCCGATATTACATCGCGCGCGAGCCCGCGGCGCCTGCCGTCGGCCGGGTACACGGAGACGCAGTGCGCTGCGCCGTGTGCGACAACACTTTCGAAGCGGCCGACACAGCGCACTGCCCGGCCTATTGCGGCACGATCTGCTCGCTGTGCTGCTCGCTCGACGTGCGCTGCGAGGATCGTTGCAAGACCGATGCGCGCCTCGCGGATCAGTTCCACGGCGTGCTCGATGCCGTGCTGCCGGCGCCGGTTGCGGCGCGGCTCAAGACCGACGTCGGCCGATATATGCTCATGCTGACGCTGTTCGCGACGGTGCTGGTCACCACGCTGGGCGCGCTGTACAGACTTGCGCTGCCCGGCCCGGACGTGCCGGAGGTGCAGCGCCTGTTTGTCCAGTTGTTCGCCGTCCTGTTCCTGCTGACCTGCATCGGCACCTGGTGGCTGGTATTGACCTCGGCCAGCCGACGCAACGCCCAGCAGGAATCGGAGCGCCAGAACCGTCTGCTGAGGGCGGAGATCGAGGCCCACGAAAAGACCGACCAGGAACTGCAGCGCGCAAGAGACCGCGCCGAGGCGGCGAACCTCGCCAAGAGCCGCTTCGTGACCGGCATGAGCCACGAACTGCGCACGCCGCTCAATAGCATCCTCGGCTACGCGCAGATCCTGCAAGCGGACAGCCAGCTGCCGCCGAACCGGCAGAATGCAGTCAGCGTGATCCGGCGCAGCGGCGAGCATCTGCTGTCGCTGATCGACGGCATGCTCGACATCGCGCGCATCGAAGCCGGCAAGATGCGCCTCGAGCAAGGCGAACTGCCGCTGCGCGAATTTCTTGACCAGATCGTGCAGATGGTCGCGCCGCAGGCGGCGCAGAAAGGGCTGCGCTTCAGCTTCGAGGAGTCGGGCCGCATACCGCAGGCAGTGCATGCGGACGAGAGACGCCTGCGCCAGATTCTGATCAACCTGCTGGCCAACGCGGTGAAGTTCACCGACGAGGGAACGGTTACGCTACGCGTGACCTATGCGCGCGAAATCGCCGTTTTCGAGGTGCAAGACACCGGGATCGGGATCTCGCAGGAAGACATCGACCGCGTATTCCTGCCGTTCGAACGCAGCCAGGCCGCCAACCAGCGCCAGGAAGTCGGCACCGGCCTGGGCCTGGCGATCTCGAACATGCTCACGCACATCATGGGCGGCGAGCTCTCCGTGCAGAGCGAAGCCGGCCGCGGCAGCCTGTTCCGCCTGCGCATCTACCTGCGTGAAGTGCGGCAGCCCACGCGGCGCGAGGATTCTGCGGCCCAGCCGCAAGGCTACCTCGGCCCGCGCAAGCGGCTGCTGGCAGTCGACGACCATGCGTCGCAACGTATCGTTCTCAGAGAAATGCTGGAGCCGCTGGGCTTCGACATCATCGAGGCCGACAGCGGCGAAGCTTGCCTGCAGATGATCGACAGCTGCCAACCGGACCTGATCCTGATGGACATCTCGATGTCCGGCATCGATGGGTGGGAGACCTGCGTGCGGCTGCGCGCGATCGGACATGAAGAGCTGCCGATCATCGTGCTGTCGGCCAATGTGTTCGACCCCACCGCGAAGAACCGCGACAGCATGCTTTGCAACGACTTCATTGCCAAGCCCTTCCTGCTGCCGGACCTGCTGGCCAAGCTGAAGCTGCACCTGGGGATCGAGTGGATCGCGACGCCCTCGCCGCCGGCCGCGGCCGCAGCCGCACAATCGGTGCGCCTGATACCGGAGCAAAGCACGCTGGTGCGGCTGGCCGAGCTGGGCGCCATCGGCTTCGTGAAGGGCATCCATGGCGAACTGGACGCGCTGGAGCGGCGCAACCCGCTGTACGCGCCGTTCTGCGGCGAACTGCGGGCACTGGTCGAGCGCTTTCGCCTGCCCGAATACATGAATCGTTTGAAGGAGTGGGTACATGAAGACCTGGACCGCGTTGGAGGGTGACGTTGCCCTGATCGTCGACGACGTGCCCGAAAACCTCTCGCTGCTGTCGGACGCGCTGTCCGAGGCCGGCTATGCGGTGCTGGTGGCGACCGATGGCCTGTCGGCGCTCGAGCGCCTGCAGCGGGTGACACCGGACATCATCCTGCTCGACGCGGTGATGCCCGGTATCGACGGCTTCGAAACCTGCCGGCGCATCAAGCAGATGCCCGACGTGCGCCACGTGCCGGTGATGTTCATGACGGGCCTGACCGAGACCGAGCATGTGGTGCGCGGCTTCGAATCGGGCGGCCTCGACTATGTGACCAAGCCAATCGAACCGGCCGAAGTGCTCGCGCGGGTGGCCACGCACATCCGCAACGCCCGCATGCTGGCGCAGGCCGCGCATGCTATCGATGCGGTGTCGCATGCGGCGGTATCGTTGCGCGGCGACGGGATGCCGCTGTGGCAGACCCGTCAGGCGGGCGAGTGGCTGACGAAATACTTCCCGGGCGAGGCGGCGCCGCCCGGCGAGCTGCCGGCGGCGGTGCGCGAGTGGCTGCGGCAGGCGATGGCGACGGAGGCGCCCGCCGTAAGCTCAAGCCTGTTGGTGCCGCAGGATGCACACTGCCTGCAACTGTCGCTGTCGCGCCGCGGGCATGAGCTCCTGCTGTTGCTGGAGGAGCGGCCGGCCGAGACCGCCGCTGCGCTCGACCACTACCAGCTCACGCCGCGCGAGACCGACGTGCTGTGCTGGGTCGCGAAAGGCAAGACCAACCGCGACATCGGCGAGATCCTCGGCATGAGCCCGCGCACGGTGAACAAGCACCTCGAGCACATCTTCGTGAAGCTCGGCGTCGAGACGCGCGCGGCGGCGGCGGCGCTAGCGGTGGGAAAGCTGCCGGCGTAAGCGCCGCGCCCGATCCGCTGCGGCATCTGCCGACGCGGCGCCTCAGCGCGTGCTGAAAGACCAGCGGCGAACCACCGGAACGCCGTCCAGCGTGCCGCTGAAGACGACGTCATGCACCGCGCCCGCGCGCAGGCGCGCCAGCGGAACGATGGCGGCGGCCGAGTCGGGCGTAGCCTCGTCTGCGCCCGGCGCGAGCAGCCGCACCGGCAGCAGGTCGCCGCCGCGCTCGGCGAGGGTGAAACGCTCGACGCGCAGGGTGGCGTCGAGGTCGGCGTGCACGCTGACCGGGTAGCCGACCTCGTCGATGCCGGGCACCGGGTCCGGCGTTTCCTGATCGCTGAAGAAGTTCGTTCGCACGCCCGCCTGCTCCGGCACCGGCCAGAGCACGAGCGAAGCGTTGGCCGGACGCGGCGCTTCGTTCGTGGCGACGAAGTTCACCGTCAGCCAGTGATAGCCGCCGTCGCGCCGCGCGCTGCCAGCGCCGTAGCGGTCGAACCGCGGCTGCAGCATGATGTAGCGGTGATAGATCGCGCCCAGCAATCCGTCGGCCGCCGCGAAGCCGTCGGCGCCGGCGGTAGCGGCGATGACCTCGCCATCGGCCTGCGCCAGCGCATCGAGCGCGTAGCCGGCGCCGCGCAGGCGATCGGACGCGGTCGCGCCGGTGAACCCGGGCTCGGCGGGGCTCTGGTCGTGCGTGACGCGGTTGTTGATCTGCTGGTATTGCGAATGGCCGGAAGCGGCACGGTCGATCACGGCATCGCGCACGGGTGCGGGCAAGCCGGCCTGCTGGCGGCGGTACGCGATCCACGCGAGGCCGTCGGTGGCGATGTCGCCGCTGGCGCGCGGCGCGCCGGATTCCTGCGCGGCGAGTTGCGCGCCGCTGGGCGCGCGCGGTGCATCGGCGTCGCCGCCGCAGCCGGCCAGCCATAAAAGGCAGGCCGCCATGGCCGCAGGCCGCAAGGCTCGCGAATCGAAAGGCATCGTTGATCTTCTCGTCCGTGCCTGAAGGCGACACGGACCCAGTGCAGAACTCCCCGGGCCGTCTGGTCGCTGCGTGCGCAGCGCAACTTCGACCGGTGCCGCCCCGATTGGTTCAGCGGGCTGGTTCGAAGCGTCCGGCTTCGCGGTTCTTCCGGACGTCATCCCACGGAAAGAGCCTGCCCTGCATCGCTATCCACACGCCCGGGCCGCCGAGCTGCGCCGCGGCGCAGGCAAAGCCGAGGTTGAACGGCGCATCGGAGCCATCGACGCGACAGGGCACCATGGCGCCGGTGAGCACGATGGTCTTGCCCAGCGCGGCGCGGCCGAGCACCTCGGCCGTCTCGCGCATCGTGTCGGTGCCGTGCACGATCACGATCCGCCGTTGCGGGCTGCGTTCGCAGGCCTGCAGCACCCGCTGGCGATGGCTGTCGTCCATGTCGAGCGAGTCGATGGCCATCAGGAGCTCGAGCGCGGGCGGCTCGGTCAGGCGCGCGCGCGCGATCGCTTCCGGCAGCACGCTGTCGCCGAAGACGAGGTGGCCGGTGAGAGGGTCGTACTGCTTGTCGAACGTGCCGCCGGTGGCGATGATGCGCAGGCTCATGGCGAAATCAATCAAAGTTTTTGGGCGATGATAGCGCGGACTTTGCGGATACCGAACGACGCTGAAAAAAAGGGAGTGGGACACCGGGGCCCCACTCCCTGAATGCAAGGCAGCGCAAGCGACGAACGTCTGCACTGCCCGCCATCCGAGACAAGATGGACTTGCATCGTAAGAGAGAAGCCGCCACAAGATCCAATGCTATGTTGGCATGATGGTATGCGCGGACTTGCCAGACGATAGCTGTCTGCATCAGAAGTTCCGCGCACCGCACAAATATTCTTTTATCACTCACTTCCTGGATGCCGTTACACTGCTGCCGACATTCTGATTCTTTTGTTCCGATCCTTCAGTTCCGAATTTCGCACATCGAATCGCGCAGCACTGCCAATGAAACCGATCGCTCCGGGCACCGTCATCTTCCACCGCTACCGCGGCTATGGCGTGATCACGGCCGTCAACCTGATGACGGGCTGGATCTGCGCACGCTTCGGCAGCGAAGGCCGCACGCTGGACTTGAACTTGTCGTGCGACCAGGTACAGCATGCCGATGGCGAGCCCATCCAGTTCCGCCGCGCGCCGCCGGACCGCATGCCGCACGGGCGACTGATGGCGATGATGCGCGAACTGCACAAGGCCGGCTACCAACGGCTGTACCTGTACAGCTGGCCCAAGCCGTCCGGCCTGCACTGGCGCTGGCACCTGTTCACCGGGCCGCGCCACTGGCTGCAGCGCAGCTGGCGCGAAGGCTGGTATGGGTCGGGCGCCGATTACAACCTGAACCCGGTGCTCGGCTGGAGCGACACGCCCGGCGACTCCACGCACGCGCTGCTGTCGGCTCTGGCCCGCTTCGACCCGCAGGGGCTGGCGCAGGCGCTGGGCCGCGACGAAGACCATGCGGCGTGGTTTGCCGATGTCTGCGATGCGCTGCTGCCGAACTATACGTATTCGCTCGGCTGGGACAGGCAGCAGGGGCCCGAGCCGGAGTTCCTGCCGGTGATACCGCTGCGCGCGAATGTCGCGCCCTACGACGGACGCGCGCTGCCGTGGCCGCCGGGATGGACGCACCTGTGGCGCAGCAGTGGCGCGGCGGCGCGCCGCATCAACGTCGTCAGCCGAACAGTTCGCGCTGACGCCCCTTCAGACGCCGATCGTTGATCGACGCAATTGATACCTCGCGCCGGCCCGGCAGCACGACGATCGCTTCGCCGGCCTGCAGCGCCCCCGGCTCGACCACCTTCAAGTAAACGCCGGTCAAGCCCGATTGCAGCATGTGCTTGACGGCCGCCGCGTAGCCCATCACCGCGCCGAACTTGTAGCAGGGCTGGCGCGGTTCTGTCACCTCGAGCAGCACACTGCCAATGCGCAGGCGGTCGCCGACCCACAGCGCCTGCTCGACCAGACCTTCAGTGGCGAGATTTTCGCCGAGGGTGCCCGAGGCAAGCACCACGGGCTGCCTGCGCACGCGCTCGAGTTGCGCGTGCCAGAACGCATAGTGCTCCTGCGGGTAGAGATAAACCGCCTTGTCAAGCCCGCCGTGGACGCTGAGGTCGGCCTGTTCGTCGCCGGCCAGGCCCAGCGGCCCGACTTCGACGACCCCCTCGACCGCTTGCTTGCGAATGGCCGACATCACGACCTGCCGCTGGCCCTCATTGCCGACAAACAGCGGCGCGACTGTCGCACGATGGATGCTGACCAGTTTCACGCCATGCTCCCCAGAAAAGATTTTCGTCAACTGCGTGCTTTGCAAGCCGACACTCGATGTTGGAAGAAAATCATCGAATATCGACAAGCAACACACCCGATGTCTTCAGGTTCCCCGTATCGCCTTGCGTCCGGACAGCGACCAGAGAGCGCGGCGAGAGGTACAATTTGGTCAGTAAGTTTTTCTGCATTTTAATCGAGACAGCATCGCCAACAGCCGCATCGGGAGATCCACGCCCGGTACGGCAAAGCGGCCATCAGCGCCGCGCACGACAAGACCGCCGTTGGTCCTCCGGGGCCCGCCACAAGCTGACGACGATCCTGCCGCCCAGGCCGCTGCATGGCATGGAGGATTTGATGAATCAGCCCGTAATGGCCGGCATCGCGCCGGTCAACCCACCCGCATTCGTACAACACCGCAAACTGATCGATTGGGTCGCCGAGATAGCGGCCCTGACCACGCCGGACCGCATCGTCTGGTGCGACGGCTCGCAGGAAGAATATGACCGCCTGTGCGCGCAGATGGTCGCCGCCGGGACCATGAAGAAGCTGAACCCGGCCAAGCGCCCAAACAGCTACCTCGCGCAGTCGGATCCGTCCGATGTCGCGCGAGTTGAAGACCGCACCTTCATCTGCTCCGAAAAGCAGGAAGACGCCGGCCCGACCAACCACTGGATGCCCCCGACCGAGATGCGCGCCACGCTCAACGGCTTGTTCGCCGGCTGCATGCGCGGGCGCACGATGTATGTGGTGCCGTTTTCCATGGGCCCGCTCGGCTCGCCGATCGCGCACATCGGCGTCGAGTTGTCCGACTCGCCGTATGTGGCGGTGAACATGCGCATCATGACGCGCATGGGCAAGGCCGTGTTCGACGTGCTCGGCGCCGACGGCGACTTCGTGCCTTGCGTGCACTCGGTTGGCGCGCCGCTGGAGGCGGGGCAGAAGGACGTACCGTGGCCGTGCAATGCGACGAAATATATCGTCCACTACCCGGAGACGCGCGAGATCTGGTCGTTCGGCTCCGGCTACGGCGGCAATGCGCTGCTGGGCAAGAAGTGCTTTGCGCTGCGCATCGCGTCGACCATGGGCCGTGACCAGGGCTGGCTGGCCGAGCACATGCTGATCCTCGGCGTCGAATCGCCGCAGGGAGACAAGCGCTATGTCGCCGCTGCTTTCCCGTCGGCCTGTGGCAAGACCAACTTTGCGATGCTGATTCCGCCGCAGAGCCTCGCGGGCTGGAAAGTGACGACCATCGGCGACGACATCGCGTGGATCAAGCCGGATGCCGATGGCAGGCTGGTCGCCATCAACCCGGAAGCCGGCTATTTCGGCGTTGCTCCCGGCACCAACGCGAGAACCAATGCGAACTGCATGGCCTCGCTGGCGGAAAACGTGATCTTCACCAACGTGGCGCTGACCGATGACGGCGATGTCTGGTGGGAGGGCATGAGCAAGGAGCCGCCGGCGCACCTGATCGACTGGCAAGGCAAGGACTGGACTCCGCAGATCGCGGCCGAGACCGGTCGCAAGGCCGCGCATCCAAATGCGCGCTTCACGGTCGCGGCCACGCAGAACCCGGTGCTCGACCCGGCGTGGGACGATCCGCGAGGCGTGCCGATCTCCGCTTTCATCTTCGGCGGCCGCCGCTCGACCACGGTGCCGCTGGTAACCGAGGCGCGCGACTGGGTCGAAGGCGTCTACATGGCGGCCACGATGGGCTCGGAGACGACCGCGGCCGCTGCCGGCCAGCAGGGCGTGGTGCGGCGCGATCCGTTCGCCATGCTGCCCTTCATCGGCTACAACATGAGCGACTATATCGCGCACTGGCTGTCGATCGGCCAGCGCCTCGCGCAATCGGGTGCGACACCGCCGAAGATCTTTTGCGTGAACTGGTTCCGCACCGACGCCGACGGCAAGTTCATTTGGCCCGGCTTCGGCGACAACATGCGCGTGCTGAAGTGGATGCTCGACCGCATCGCCGGCTGCGGCGGCGGCGAGGAGAATGTGTTCGGCGTCACGCCGCGTCACGCCGACCTGCCGTGGGACGGACTCGACTTCGTGCCCGCCCTGTACGACCAGATCACCGCCATCGACCGCGCCGCGTGGGAGGCTGAGCTCAAGCTGCATGATGAGCTGTTCGACAAGCTCGGCCAGCGCCTGCCGGTCGAGATGCTGGCCGTGAAGCGCGCCCTCGAAGGACGTCTGCAAAGCTGAGCAGGCGAGGGCGGCGAAGCTGGGCTTCGGCTTCCGTGAACCTGCCGCCCCTTGGCCTCGTTTATCATGCGGACTCCTGACGAGTCCTGCATGAGCAAGCGACATCTTCCCACCCGCGATGGGGTCTCTCCGAGTTTTGCCTGGCTGCCGCACGGCAGCTGGGCAACGCTGGGCGAGTATCTCGCGCACCGCTTCCCTATGGTCGATGCGGACAGCTGGCGCATGCGCATGGCGCGCGGCGAGGTGGTCGACGAGCGCGGCCATCCAGTTGGCTATGACGATGCCTTTCGCGGCGGCGCCTGCATCTTCTACTATCGCGAACGCGAAGGCGAGACGCCGATCCCGTTCGACGAGGAAGTCCTGTTCCTGGATGACGAGCTGCTGGTGGTCGACAAGCCGCACTTCCTGCCGGTAACGCCGGGCGGACGCTTCTTGCACGAGACACTGCTGGTAAGGCTCAAGCGCAAGACCGGCATCGAGACGCTGGTGCCCATCCACAGGCTCGATCGCGAGACGGCCGGCGTGATGCTGTTGTCAGTGAACCCGGCCACGCGTTCGGTGTGGCAGTCGCTATTTCGCTTTCGGCAGGTCCACAAAGAATACGAGGCGCTGGCGCCGTTGCGCGAAGACCTGCGGCTGCCGGTCGAGGTCTGCAGCCGCATCGAGCGCGACGAGCAGTTCTTCCGCGTGCGCGAGGTCGATGGCGAGCCGAATGCGTTTTCCCGCATCGAGCTGCTCGAGCGGCGCGGCGGGCATGCACTGTACCGCCTGCTGCCGTCGACCGGCAAGATGCACCAGCTGCGGGTGCACATGAATGCGCTCGGCATACCCATCCTCAACGACGGTTTCTATCCGGTCGCGCTGCCCTGCAAGGGCGACGATTTTTCCGCACCCCTGAAGCTGCTGGCGCGCAGTTTGCGGTTCACCGATCCCGTGACGGGCCAGGCACGGCAATTCGACAGTCGGCGTCGGCTTGACTGAGTCCATGATGCGCCCATCTGCTGCCGAATCTGCCACAGAATCCGCGCCCGCCATTCCATCGCGAGCGATCATTGCCTTGTCCTTTGCAGCCTTCGGCAGCGGGATGTCGATGCGCATCGCCGATTCCATGCTGGTGAAACTGGCGGCCGACTTCGGCATCGCGCTCGGCGCGGCCGCAATGGTGATCACCGTGTTCGGCTTTGCCTATGGCCTGTCGCAATTGCTGTTCGGCCCGCTCGGCGACCGCTATGGCAAATACCTCGTGATTGCCTGGGGCTGCATTGCCTGCGCATTTACGGCGGCGCTGTGCGGCGTCGCGACCGATTTTTCGGTGCTGCTCGCTGCGCGCATGATCGCCGGCGCCAGCTGCGCATCGCTAATCCCTTTGTCGATGGCATGGATAGGCGATGTGGTGGTGTATGAAGAGCGGCAGTCGGTGCTTGCGCGTTTCCTGATCGGCCAGATCCTCGGGCTGTCATCCGGCATCCTGCTGGGCGGGATCAGCGCCGACTATCTGGACTGGCGCTTTCCCTTTTTCGTGATCAGCGCGTGTTTTCTCGTGACCGGCATTGCGCTGGTCAGAATGAATCGCCTGCTGCCGGCGCATGCGCGTCGCCTGCACCGTGCCGACGGTCATGCGCTGGCACGGATGGTGTCGGAGTTTCGGCGAGTGGTCGAGGTGGATTGGGCGCGCAAGGTGCTTGGCACCGTGGCCGTCGAAGGCGCGCTGGTGTATGGCGGGCTGGCTTTCGTTCCGACGCACCTGCATGCCGTGCATCGGATATCGCTGTCAGGCGCAGGAGGGCTGGTCATGCTGTTCGGCCTCGGCGGTTTCGTGTTCGCGATGCGCTCAAAATCGCTGGTCAGGCAACTGGGCGAGGTCGGTCTGGTGCGCTTCGGTGCGCTGCTGATGGCAGCAAGCCTCGTCGTGATCGCGGCCAGCCCGGTGTGGTGGCTGTCCATTCCGGCCTGTTTCGTGTTCGGGCTCGGCTTTTACATGATGCACAACACGCTGCAGATCAATGCGACGCAAATGGCGCCGGAACGCCGGGGTGCGGCCGTGGCTGCGTTTGCCTCGTGCTTCTTCATCGGACAGTCAGCCGGCGTGGCGGCCGGCGGCGCCTTGCTGGAGCCGCTTGGGACCGCGCCGCTGCTGGCCGCGGCCGGTGTCGGCGTTGCGGTAATTGGCGAGCGCTTTGCACGGCTCAGGGCGCGGAGGAGTGGATAATCGGGCAGAGAGCTAGTGGCGGATTTCGCTTTTGGCTCTATCCGCCCTATGGGCCAATAGCTGATTCAGACAATAAGTAGATCATAGGGCGGATAGAGCCATAGACGAAATCCGCCGTGACACCGTTAGGACCGGCCCGCGAAATGGCGCAGTTCTGCCGCCAGGTTCGGCTGCATCTTTTCCACTTCACGCGCGACGCGCTGCAGTTCACGGGCGGTTGCGGCGGCCGACTTGGCCGTGCTGCTGCCTTTTCCACCCAACAGGGCTGCCAGCGGGTTCTGGAAGCTGAACCGGAAAGGCTTGAAGGTATCGGCGGCGGCGACAAAGAAGTTTTGCATGATGGATCCTGGCAGGCGGATAAAGTCGTGTTGCGTTGCAGTATAAACACCCGCCTGATATAAAAATACTTTCATGTCATGATATCACCCATATTTTTGTGGTATATCTCGGAACCCAATTCACGTTTTGCCAAGTAATGAGCTTTTTGACACTGGACCTTAATCTGCTAAGGGTTTTCGACGCAGTCATGACCGAGCAGAACCTGACACGGGCTGCCAACCGGCTGGCGATGACGCAGCCGGCGGTCTCAAACGCAGTCAAGCGCCTGCGCGACGCGCTCGGCGACGAATTGCTGATCCGTACCGCCCACGGCGTCAAACCGACCGCGCGTGCCGAGTCGCTGTGGCCTGCCGTGCGGCGGGCGCTGGCCGATCTGGAAGAAGCTGTCGCTCCGCGCACCTTCGAACTCGCGAAGGCCAATGCCACCTTCCGCATGGCGATGGCCGATGCGACGGCCGGCCTGTTGCTGCCGCCGCTGGTGCGCCTGATCGAGAACGAAGCGCCGGGCATCGACATACGCATGGTGCCGCTGACGACGCGTGAACCGCGGCCGCTGCTGCTGCGCGGCGATATCGACCTTGCCATAGGTTTTTTCCCCGGCGTGGTCGCACAACTGCAAGGCTCGACCGAAACACCGGTGCGACACGAGCGCTTGTATGCGGGCGAATACGTGTGCGTGATGCGCAAGGAGCATCCGCTGGCGGACAAGGAACTGACGGTTGACTTGTACTGCGAGGCCAACCACCTTCTGGTCAGCTTTTCCGGCCGGGCGCGCGGGCTGGTTGACGATGCGCTGGTGTCGCTGAACCGCGAGCGCCGCATCCTGCTGACCGTGAACCAGTTCTTTACTGCCGGCAAGGTGGTCGCCGCGTCCGATCTGATCATGGTGATTCCGCGCCACCTGATCGACGCCACCGGCATGTCGAACCAGCTGATCCAGAAGGATTTGCCGTTCAAGCTGCCCGATGTGCACATCGACATGCTGTGGCACGAGCGTGATGCCCGCAGTCCAGGCCATCGCTGGTTGCGCGAGCAGTTGCGCAACTCGGGGGTATTGGCAAGAACGGACAACAACGATTCGTCCAACTGACAGTGTGACCTCCAGTTTTATGGAAGCCGGCTCGTCCGGCTTTTTTTTCGTTCATCCGATGGCCATGACGGCGCTGACTGAGCTTGCACAAAGAGTGTTCATCGGCAGAACGGCTGTTGTCGGGTGTTTACGGCTTCTCAAGCAGACCACACGTCATGCTGACGATAATAAGAAGAAAGCGAGAGAGCCGATGAATGGAAGATACACACAATTTATTCACCGGATATTCACAGCCTTGTCCACGCTGTGGCGATGTTTTGCGCGCACGTGTTTTTTTCTTTCAGTTGTTCTTCAAGGTTTGTATTTAAGACTGGTAGTAATGGATAAGCTGGACGACTTTCTGTGGACAACCGGTTTTTGTTCATTGAAATCAATGAAGTGCAAACAAGATAAATCCTGAACAGAGTACCGGGAATGGCAAGGACAGTAATTGGATAAAAAAACGGCCTGCCGGTTTTTCGCGACTTGTCCACTTTTGCGATGGCAGTTATCCCAATGCTTATCCACATGACCGGCATTGATGTTCGGCCGCGCAGGGCAGGCTGCGGCTAGCGATGCCAGACGCTCTCCATTAGCTGGAAGGCTGTCGCGATGGCCGGTTCTGCCTTCCGGCTTGCCTGGCAAATGAAGGACAGGCGAGTCGTCAGGCTGACGCTGTCGGCCATCACCAGCCCGTGCGCCTGCGACTCGCGCAGCGCGATCGAGTCTCTTACCAGCGACAGCCCGACACCGGATTTCACCAGGTCCAGCATCGACGCCTCCTGATCGACCAGCGCCACCCGGGGCGGCGCGGCGTCATGCGCGGCAAAGACGGCCGACAATAGTCGGTGATGCACCGATTCGGGCGGCGACCAAATCCACGGCATCCGCGCCAGCTGCGACCAGCCCTTGCCGGTCACTCGCTTTTCCCAGCCGGCCGGCGCCAGCACCTGATAGGTGAAGCTGCGCAAGGGCATGGCCTGCATCTGCGGCAGCGGGTCACAGAGGTAGTAGCCGACATCGAGGTCGCCGTGCCGTATCCGCTGTTGGACCCAGCCCGACATGCCGTGCTGCAGTTCGGTTGAGATTTGCGGATAGCCTTCGACTAATCCCTTCAGAAAGGCGCCGAGGCGGGTGAATTCGGGATCGAGGATGGTGCCGATGGCCAGCTTGCCGCTGAGCGTGGAATTGAGAGAATGTGCGGCTTGCTGCAGTTCGCGGCTGCTGGCCATGACCCGCTCGGCCAGCGGCAGCAGTTTCGCTCCGTCGGCGGTCAGCGTCATGCCGGCAGGGCTGCGGGCGAACAGCACGATGTTCAGGCTGCGCTGCAGCGCCTTGATCTGCAGACTGACCGCGGGCTGGGTCAGGTGCAACCGTTCTGCGGCACGGGTCAGGTTGCCTTCGCGTGCGACGGTGATGAACGCACGCAGTTGTGTCAAATCCATGCGAATCCATAAGTTCTGCTTATGACGACTTGGATGATAACTCATTGGAAAGCTTGAATCTGCCAGAGTAAGCTGCAGAGAATCTCGTCCAAAACAAAAGGAAAGCTTATGAAACCTGCCGATGCGCTGATCTCGCATTACATCAACGGCCAGACGGTGGCTTCCCGCAGTGGGCGCAGCCAGCCGGTGACCAACCCGGCCACCGGCGAAGCCATTGCACAGGTGGCGCTGGCCGCTGCAGACGAGGTGAATGCGGCCGTGGCGGCAGCAGCGGCAGCGGCGCCGGCATGGGCAGAAACGGCTCCGCTGAAGCGGGCCCGGGTGCTGCACAAGTTCAAGGAACTGATCGAAAAACATCATGACGATTTGGCCGCCGCCATCACGCGCGAGCATGGCAAGGTCTTCAGCGACGCCAAGGGCGAGGTCGTGCGGGGCCTGGAGATCGTCGAATTTGCCTGCGGCATTCCGCAACTGCTGAAGACGCAGTTCACTGACAACATCGGCGGTGGCATAGACAACTGGCAGTTGCGGCAGCCGCTCGGCGTCACGGCAGGCATCACGCCTTTCAATTTCCCGGTGATGGTGCCTTTGTGGATGGCACCGGTGGCCATCGGTTGCGGCAATACCTTTGTCCTCAAACCTTCCGAGCGCGACCCGTCGCCGTCGCTGATGCTGGCCGAGATGCTGCATGACGCCGGCCTGCCCGATGGCGTGTTCAACGTCGTGCAAGGCGACAAGCTGGCGGTCGACACGCTGCTGCAGCACCCGGACGTGAAGGCTGTGTCCTTTGTCGGTTCGACACCGATTGCCGAATACATCTACCACGAAGGGGCAAGGCGCAAGGGCGTGTATCCGTTGCGGGTACAGGCGCTCGGCGGCGCGAAGAACCATCTGGTGGTGATGCCGGACGCCGACCTCGATCAGGCGGTCGACGCGCTGATCGGTGCGGCCTATGGCTCGGCCGGCGAGCGCTGCATGGCGATTTCGGTCGCCGTTGCCGTCGGCAGCGTGGCCGACGAACTGATCGAGCGGCTAAAGCCGCGCGTGAAAGCCCTGAAGATTCGCAACGGCATGGATCCGGAAGCGGAAATGGGGCCGGTGGTCACTGCCGCGCACAAGGCCAAGATCGAGTCCTATATCGACCAGGGCGTGCAGGCGGGTGCGAAACTGCTGGTCGATGGCCGCGGCTACACGGTGCCGGGTCATGAGCAGGGCTTTTTCGTCGGCGGCACGCTGTTCGACGACGTGCAGCCGCAGATGACGATTTATCGCGAAGAAATCTTCGGGCCGGTGCTGTGCGTGGTGCGCGTGCCGGACCTCGCGGCGGCGATCAAGCTGATCAATGCGCATGAATTCGGCAATGGCGTGTCGCTGTTCACGTCCGATGGCAATACCGCGCGCGAATTCTCGCGCCGCATTGAAGTCGGCATGGTCGGCGTCAATGTACCGATTCCGGTGCCGATGGCGTGGCATTCATTCGGCGGCTGGAAGCGCTCGCTGTTCGGCGATGCGCATGTCTATGGCGAGGAGGGCGTGCGCTTCTACACGCGCTACAAGTCGATCATGCAGCGCTGGCCGGAGTCGATCGCCAAGGGCGCGGAATTCACGATGCCGGTCGCGAAGTGAATGGCTGAGGACATTATGCAGAACCGCGAGAGCGCCGGCACCTACGATTACGTGATCATCGGCGGCGGCACCGCCGGCTGCGTGCTGGCGAACCGCCTGACGCAGGACAGGAACGTTCGGGTGCTGCTGATCGAGGCGGGCGGCAAGGACGACTATGTATGGATTCACATCCCGGTCGGCTACCTGTACTGCATCGACAATCCGCGCACCGACTGGCTGTTCCGCACCGAGGCGGACGCCGGCCTGAACGGCCGCAGCCTCATTTACCCGAGGGGCAAAGTGCTGGGCGGCTGCTCGTCCATCAACGGCATGATTTACATGCGTGGGCAGCAGGGCGACTACGACCGCTGGGCCGAAGCGACCGGCGACGAGCGCTGGCGTTGGGAGAAGGTGCTGCCGCTGTTTGTCCGGACAGAAGACCATCACGGCGGCGCGAACGCATTCCATGGCGCCGGCGGCGAATGGCGTGTCGAAAGGCAGCGGCTGCGCTGGGACATCCTCGACGCCTTTCGCGAGGCGGCTCGGCAGACCGGCATTCCGAACACCGAAGACTTCAATCGCGGCGACAACGAGGGCTGCGGCTACTTCGAGGTCAACCAGAGGAGCGGTATCCGCTGGAATACGGCCAAGGCTTTCCTGCGCCCGGCATCGCAACGCGGCAACCTGACGATCATGACCGGCTGCCATGTCGAGAAATTGAAGATCGTGCAGGACGCGCAGGGCACGCGCTGCACCGGCGTCGAGTTCAGCGGCGGCGGCCGCGCATGGACTGTAACCGCGGTGCGCGAGACTCTGCTGTGCGCCGGCGCAATCGGGTCGCCGCAGATTTTGCAGTTGTCGGGCATCGGGCCGGCGCCGCTGCTGCGGCAACACGGCATTCGGCCGCTGGTCGAGTCTCCGGGCGTGGGTGAGAACCTGCAGGATCACCTGCAGATCCGGATGGTGTTCAAGGTGAAGGGCGCGAAAACGCTCAACACGCTGGCCAACTCCTGGCATGGCAAGCTGCGCATCGGCATGCAGTACCTGATCAATCGCAGCGGGCCGATGGCAATGGCACCGTCACAGCTGGGCGCGTTCACGCGCTCCGACCCGTCACAGCCCTCGGCTAACCTTCAGTATCACGTGCAACCGCTGTCGCTCGACCGCTTCGGCGAGCCGCTGCATCGCTTTCCGGCGTTTACGGCCAGCGTCTGCAACCTGCGTCCGACTTCTCGCGGCCATGTGCGGATCAGCAGCGCCAATGCGTGGGCGGCGCCGCGCATCACGCCGAATTACCTGGCTACGGCCGAAGACAGGCGGGTGGCTGCCGACTCATTGCGCCTGACCCGCCGCATTGCGGCCGCACCCGCGTTGCGCTCGTTCGCACCGGAAGAGTTCAAGCCCGGCACGCAATTCAGCAGCGACGAAGAACTGGCGAAAGCGGCCGGCGACATTGCGACAACAATTTTTCACCCGGTCGGCACCTGCAAGATGGGGCGCGACGACGACGCGCTGGCTGTTGTCGATAGCGAGCTCCGGGTGCGCGGCGTCGAGGGCTTGCGTGTCGTTGATGCGTCGGTGATGCCGTTCATCACGTCTGGCAACTGTAACTCGCCAACCATCATGATCGCGGACCGGGCGGCCGACCTAGTTCTGGCAGCGGCGCAAGCAGCGCTTCCAAGGGCTGTGCTGGAGAGTGTGTAAATATTGTCGTTTGGCGATAGTGTTCGCTAACTATCGCGGCTTCCCGGCCGACTTCCGGTCTTGAGTCCCGACCTGTATCTGACGCTGGGCTTGGCTGCCGCCATCGCCGGCATGGTCGATGCGGTCGTCGGTGGCGGCGGTCTGATCCAAGTGCCGGCCCTGTTTTCGACGCTACCGCAAGCCTTGCCGGCGACGCTGTTCGGCACCAACAAGATCGCGAGTCTGTGCGGCACCGCCTGGGCCGCCCGAACCTATTGGCGTCGGATCCCGATCGACAGGGCGCTCGTGGTGCCGGCGTCGATCGCTGCCCTGATCTTTGCCTTCATTGGCGCCTGGACACTGACCCGCGTTCCGGCGGAGTTGTTTCGCCAACTGCTGCCGGTGATATTGCTGCTGGTGGCTATTCATGTGTTTCGGCGCAAGGATTTTGGCAGCGTCTATCAGCCGGCGGCGCAAGGCCGACGCCGATGGTTGGCCGCCGCTGGTGTCGGTGCCGTGATCGGCTTTTATGACGGGTTTTTCGGGCCGGGCACTGGCAGTTTTTTGGTCTTCCTGTTTATCCGCAGTTTCGGGCTGGACTTCCTTCGCGCGTCGGCCACTGCGAAAATCGTCAACGTGGCCTGCAACCTCGCGGCACTCGCGTGGCTGGTGCCAAACAGTCCGCCGCTTTGGACGCTGGCCGCCGTGATGTCCGTCTGTAATGTATGCGGATCGGTGGTGGGGGCACGTCTGGCCATTCTGAAAGGGACGGGCTTTGTGCGCAGGGTGTTTTTGTGCGTCGCCGTCGTCCTGATCGCGAAAACCGGTTGGGATGCGTATGCGCCGTTGATGTTTCACGTGAAACAGTAAGCCTCACCGCGTACACAGCCAGTCTCGGGGGGTAGCAAGAATAGGGTAGGGCGTTGCTGCAGGATGCAACTTGCGTAGCATCAGGCCGGCAGTGTTTCACGTGAAACCATCCGCCAAGAGCTTTTGCTGCGGCTTTTCTTTGCCCGCGACGCCGGAAAGGGGGCGCGGTGCCGATAAATCCCTTTATAATCCGGGCTCTGCCTCGCCTTTCTCGTCTCGGTCTCCGATGGATTTCCCCAAAGAATTTGATGTGATTGTCGTCGGCGGTGGCCATGCCGGCACGGAAGCCGCGCTGGCGGCTGCCCGTACCGGACAACTGACCCTGCTGCTGACGCACAATATCGAGACTTTGGGTCAGATGTCCTGCAACCCATCGATCGGCGGCATAGGCAAGGGCCACCTGGTCAAGGAAGTCGATGCGATGGGCGGCGCAATGGCGATTGCCACCGACGAAGCCGGCATACAGTTCCGCATCCTGAATTCCTCCAAAGGCCCCGCCGTTCGTGCTACCCGGGCCCAGGCTGATCGCATCTTGTACAAGGCCGCGATTCGTCAACGCCTCGAAAACCAGCCCAATCTGTGGTTATTCCAGCAGGCCGTCGATGACCTGATGATCGAAGGCGACCAGGTGGTCGGCGCGGTGACTCAGATCGGACTGCGTTTTCGTGCGCGCGCCGTGGTGCTGACGGCAGGAACATTTCTTGACGGCAAGATCCACGTCGGGCTCAACCACTATTCCGGCGGCCGGACAGGGGACCCGCCTGCGGCCTCCCTGTCCGCGCGGCTCAAGGAACTGAAGCTGCCGCAGGGCCGCTTGAAGACCGGCACCCCGCCGCGCATCGACGGACGCACGATCGACTTTTCGGTCATGACCGAGCAGCCGGGCGACCTCGACCCGGTGCCCGTGTTCTCGGTCATGGGCACGGCGGCGATGCATCCGCAGCAGCTGCCGTGCTGGATCACCCACACCAACCGGCAGACGCACGACATCAT
>JAMNXS010000032.1 GCA_023653025.1 Burkholderiaceae bacterium | reverse complement strand
TGCTCGCCTATGCGGTGGTCGGCTTCGGCGCGGCCGCCTACTCGCCGGCCAAGTACGGCATCCTGACCGAATTGCTGCCGCCGGAAAAACTGGTGGCGGCCAACGGCTGGATCGAGGGCCTGACCGTGTCGTCGATCATCCTTGGCACCGTACTTGGCGGAGCGCTGGTGTCCGCCCGGTTCGCGGCGGCGATCGCCGACCTGCTGCCGTTCAATCCGATGGAACTCGGGCTGTCGATGGAAGTGGCGCTGGGGATCGTGATGGTGTTCTATGTCGTGGCCGCGGCGTTCAACCTGCGTATTCCACTGACCAATGCCCACTACCCGCGCCAGGAGCATGGGCCGTGGCGGCTGGTGGTCGATTTCTCGCGCTGCGTGGTCGCGCTCTGGACTGACCGCCTCGGCCAGATCTCGCTGGCGGTGACGTCGCTGTTCTGGGGCGCTGGCGCGACGCTGCAGTTCATCGTGCTGAAATGGGCCGAATCCGCGCTCGGCATGCCACTGTCGAAGGCCGCGATCCTGCAGGGCGTGGTCGCATTCGGCGTCGCCTTCGGCGCGATGGCGGCGGCGCGCCACATCCCGCTGAAGAAATCGTTGACCGTGATGCCGCTGGGCTTTGCGATGGGCATCATCGTCTGCGCGATGGCTGTCGTCACCTCGCTGACCGTCGCCTACCCGCTGCTGGTGCTGGTGGGCGCGCTCTCCGGCTATTTCGTGGTGCCGATGAATGCCCTGCTGCAGCACCGCGGCCACGTGCTGATGAGCGCCGGCCATTCGATCGCGGTGCAGAACTTCAGCGAGAACCTGTCGATCCTGATGATGCTCGCGCTGTACGCGCTGCTGATCAGCCTCGACCTGCACGTGAACATCGTGATCGTGCTGTTCGGCCTGTTCGTTGCCTGCGTGATGTGGCTGGTGATGAGAAAACATGCGGCCAACCAGCGGGAATACGATTCGCTGCATCTGATCGGCGAGCAGAAACACTACGGCACCTAGCGGCCGCAGCCGAGCGCATCAGGTGCCGGGCCAAGGCCGCTGCGCCTGTTCCGGCCACTCGTCGGGCACCACGAACCCCCGCTCCGTTTCCACCCATGCGCCGTCATGCTCGGCAAGCGTCGCCACCATGACCGGCGTCCTGTCGGCGCCGAACATGCCGGCCAGCGCGGCGCGCAGCGCCTGCGCCGAACACACCTGAGGCTGCGGCAATCGCACCGGCGCCAGCCATGCCATGCGCGGCAGAACGGCCGCCGGCCCCGGCAGATGCGTATCCAGTTCGCGCAGCGTGCACCACCAGCCCCGGCAGTGCGCGGCCGATATGCCGACCGCCTGCAGCGGCGGCTGCTCGCCGCGGCGGTAGAACAGCCATCCCTTGAGCAGCGCCTGCGCAGCGGCCAGCGGCTGCGGCAGCAATGGCTGCGCAGCCGGATGCTCGCCCAGCTTCAGCTGGCGCTCGAGAATCTTGCGGATCTTGCGACCCAGCGTGTCCGACAGATTGGGGCCGACGAAGTAATCGGCCTGCTGCACCGCAGCCAGCGCCGGATCATCGGAGTTGAGCAGGTAGAACTTGGTCGCAAATTCCCAGTGAACCAGCGCATCGCCCTGCCGCAACAGGAAATCGAATTCGCCGACGGTTTCTTCCTTCCCGCTGCGCACCTGCAGCCCGTGCGCGACCAGTACGCCCCGGTGGCGGAAGTACCAGGCCAGCAGGCTCTCGGCATGGCGACCGAGGCGCGTGAAGCGATGCACGCCGAGATAGTCGTGCAGCGCCGCAGGTTCGGCGTCTAGGGCAAGCAGCCAGTCGCGGCAGGCATCGGCCGCATCGGCCGGCAGGCTGGCGATCCGGCCGGCCCAGCGCGGCGCCTGCGGATCGAGCAGGTCGGGTGCATCGAGCAGCCAGGCCAGCGAGCGCACATGCGGATCCCGCAGCGACGGCCAGCGCGCGCGAAAATTGGCCTGGCAGCTGCTGGCCTGGCAGCTGCCGGCCGGCGGGTGCGCCGCTTCAGCGGCCATTAGCCGCGCTGTGCGCAACGCACAGGTCGCGCCAGGTCTTGGCCTTGTCCGCCGGCTTGCGCAACAGGTAGGCCGGGTGATAGGTGATGACGAGCGGCACCCCGCCCATGCTGCGCGGCGGCCCGCGCAAACTGCCGAGCGTGGTGTCCTCTGGCAGGCCGAGCAGCGATACAGCCGCCGTCTTGCCGAGCGCCACGATGACATCGGGCCGGATCAGCGCCATCTGCCGCTGCAGGTAAGGCAGGCAGGCCGATACCTCGTCGGCTGCCGGCGGCCGGTCGCGGCCATCGGGACCGACGGGCCGGCATTTGACGATGTTGGCGATATACGTGTTCTCGCCGCGCGCCAGGTCGAGCGCACGCATCATGTTGTCGAGCAGCTTGCCGGCCGGACCGACGAAAGGCTCGCCCTGCAGATCCTCGTTGCGCCCCGGTCCTTCGCCGACGAACAGCCAGCGCGCGTTGCGGTCGCCGATGCCGGGTACCGCATGGTGACGGCCCTCGCACAGGCGGCAGCGAGTGCACTGCCGGATCGATGCCTCGAGCGTATCCCAGTCCATGTCGGCGATGTCGTCGGCCAGCGCCGGCGCATGTGGGAGCGTCGCGCCCGCACCAGCAGACAGACGGGTGTCCAGTTCGGCCTCGATCGCCGGCGCTGCGACCTCTGCAGACGGCGCGGCGCGCCGCTGCCACACCGGCCCCAGTCCCATCTGTTCCAGCTTGCGTACCTTGTCCGGATTCATGCCCGCACCGCCCCGATCTCCAGTCGCATCACGATCGCATCCTCCCGGGTTTGACCGGCGGCCGGGTAATAATTCTTGCGCCGCCCTATTTCGCGGAAGCCGGCATGCCGGTACACCGCATACGCATGCAGGTTCGACGGCCTCACCTCGAGCAGCACGGCGCCAATGCCGACGTCGGCGGCCAGCGCACAGACCCGGTCGAGCAGCAGCCCGCCGATGCCCTGGCCCTGAAGGTCGGGCCTGACCGTGATGTTGAGCAGATGCACATCGTCGACCGCGTGCATCAGCAGAAAATAGCCGGCGAGGCGACCGTCGTCCTCGCGTGCGACCCATGCGGCGTAGCGGCTGGCCAGCGAGTCGAGGAAATTGCCGCGCGTCCAGGGAAACGGATAGGCATCGTTCTCGACGCGCACCACGTCTTCGATATCGCCCACCTGCATCGGCGCGACACGCAGCCTGCCGCCGTAACGCGGCAGTTTTGCCAGCGAGCTCAAGCAGCGGCTCCGGCTGCGGCGGCAGCGCTGCGCTCACGCGTGGTCAGCGCGACCTTGTTGCGCAGGTAGAGCGGCTGCGCGTCCTGCGGGGCCAGCCATTCGCTGCGCACCGCGCGGTGCGCAGCCAGCCGCGCGACGGCGGCGGCGTGCGGTACGATCTGCGCCAAGCGCGGCACGGCACCCAGCCGGCCAAAGCCGTCCGGGCAGGCCAGCAGTCCGTTGCCGCAGACGGCAGCCTCGCCGACTGCAAATACCTCGTCGGCGCGCGACAGCGTGGGCTCGGTCACTGTCTGCCAGTCGCCGTCATGCCGGTACTGTGCCCAGTACACCTCGCCCATCCGCGCATCGAGCACGGCGATCACGTCGTCGCCAGCGCCCGCCTCGCGCGCGGCATCGGCCATGGCCAGCAGCGTGACAACCGGAACCACCTTGCGCGCAGCGCCCACGGCCAGACCCTGCACCAGACCGCAGGCGGTGCGCACGCCGGTGAACGAACCCGGGCCGCAGCCAAAGGCCAGCGCATCGCACTGCGCAAGCGTGACGCCGGCCTCGGCCAGCACCTGCTGCAGCAGTGGCAGCACGGTGGCCGAGTGCGTCTGCGCGCCGCCCGACTCGCGCGCAAACACGCGGCTGCCGGCCAGCACGGCGACCGAGGCCAGCTCGGTGGAGGTTTCGATGGCGACGATCAGCGGAGAGGAATGCGCTCGGGAAGACATGGCCGCCATTCTACCAAGCGCCTCTGGCGGCACGTGCCATCGGGTAGAATCATTGCATGAAGTCACTCTTCCTCGAACCCGACAATTTCCCGCAACTGGCCGCCGCGCTCGACGACGGCCGGTGGGTGGTGGCCTGCCTGTGCGCCGGCTGGTGCGACGTATGCAAACAGTACCGCCCCGGCTTCGAGGCGCTGGCCGCCGAGTTCCCGGGCCAGCAGTTCGTCTGGATCGACATCGAAGACCAGGCCGACCTGGTCGGCGACCTCGATGTCGAGAACTTCCCGACCCTGCTGATGCAGCGCGGCGACATCGTCGCCTTCTACGGCACCATGCTGCCCGAACCGCGCCAGGTCGCACGCCTGCTGTCGGCGCAACTCGAACGCAGCGAGGACGAGTTGCGGCGCGAGGCCGCCGGCAGCGCCGAGCGCCAGCAATGGCAGCGGGATTGCAACCTGCGGGCCCGGCTGAACGAACTCAGCTGAGGCCGGCCTCCAGCCTCAGCGGCAGGCTGCGCAGGCGCTGCCCCGTCAAACGGAATACCGCATTGGCAACCGCCGGCGCCACCGGCGGCACGCCCGGCTCCCCCATGCCCTCGGGCGGCTCGGTGCTGGGCAAGATCGCCACTTCCACCGCCGGCATCTCGCGCAGGCGCAGCGTCCGATAATCATGAAAATTGGTTTGCTGCACGCGGCCGTCGCGCAGCGTGATCTCGTCATTCAGCGCGGCCGACAGCCCGAAGGCGACAGCCGACTCCACCTGCTGCCGCACGCCGTCCGGGTTGACCGCCATCCCGCAATCGACCGCGCACCAAACCTTGTGTACGCGGATGGTCGTGCCGTCGACCGATACCTCGGCCACCTGCGCAACGATGCTGCCGAAGGACTGGTGCAGCGCGACGCCGTGGGCGCGGCCGGCGGGCGGCGCGCCGGCCATGCTGACGGCTGCATCGAGCACGGCCCGATGCCGCGGATGCGCAGCGAGCAGGCGGCGGCGAAACGCGACCGGATCCGCACCGGCCGCGTGCGCGACCTCGTCGATGAATCCTTCCTTGAAAAAAGCGTTCTGCGAATGCCCGACCGAGCGCCAGGTACCGAGCGGCACGGCCGAGTCGACGATCACGTGCGATACCCGCTGGTGCGGTATCTCGTAAGAATGGTCGAACAGCCCCTCGACCGTGGTCTTATCGGGGCCGACCATCGGCAGGCCGAACGCCCGGTGCGTTAGCTGGTGAATGGGCGAGCCGCCCGCCGAGCGCGTCTGCCAGCCGAGCAGGCGCCCGTCGCCGTCGATCTGCGCCGCCAGGCGCGCGACGGATGCCGGCCGGTAGAAGTCGTGCGCGAGGTCTTGCGTGCGCGACCACAGCAACTGCACCGGCGCGCCATCGAGCTTGCGCGCGATCTGCACCGCCTGCACCACCATGTCGGTGTCCAGCCGCCGGCCGAAGCCACCGCCGAGTTGCGTCAGATGCAGATCGACCGCGTCCTCGTCCACGCCGGCCGCACGCGCGGCCGCCGTGACCGCGATCGACGGCACCTGGGTCGGCACCCACAGCGACAGCCGGCCTTGCGCGAGGCGGGCCGTGCAGTTCACTGGCTCCATCGCGGCATGCGCGAGGAAGGGAGCGCGGTACTCGGCCTCGATGCGGCGCACGCCCGCCGCCTGGTCGATATCGCCGCGGCGGTAGTAGGTGAAGCCCTCGTCCGCATCCAGCGCCGCCGACAGCCCGCTCATGACCGCATCGCTCGACAGCGCGGCGTGCGGACCCTCGTCCCAGCTAACGGCCAGCGCCCGCTGCGCGCGCATCGCATGCCAGCGCGTGTCCGCCACCACCGCAACCGCTTCCGGCGCACCGGAGCGGTCGGCCAGCAGCGCGATCACGTCGAGCACGCCCGGCATGCCGCGCACCGAGCCGGGATCGAACTCGCGCAACCTGCCGCCCGGCACCGGGCACATCGCCACCATCGCATAGCGCATGCCGGGCAGCTTCACGTCCAGCCCGTACTGCGCGCTGCCGTCGGACTTGGCTGGCGCATCGCGTCGCGGCTGCGACTGGCCGATCACGCGGAACGCGGCGGCCTCCTTCAGGCGGAACGGCACGTCGCCCATCTGTGCCGCACGCTCGGCTAACTCGCCGTAGCGTGCGCGCCGGCCGTCGGCATGCACGACCTGTCCGTCCTCGGTGCGGCAGGCCGATGCCGGCACCTGCCAGCGCTCGGCCGCTGCCGCCACCAGCCGCGCACGCGCGGCCGCGCCCGCCTCGCGCATCGGCAGCCAGCTGTCCTTCACGCTGGTCGAACCGCCGGTGACCATCACGCCGACTTCGCGCATCAGCTTGCGCGACATCCATTGCGCGCCGCGCTTGATGGGGCCCATGTCTTCCGGATGGAACGGCAAGCCATCGCCCAGCATCGTGATGTCGCCGTAGATCTTGCGGATGGGAGCCTGCATCAGCTCGATGCGCGCCAGCGGCACATCGAGTTCCTCGGCCACCAGCATCGGCAGCGCGGTCATCACACCCTGCCCCATCTCGCTGCGCGCCAGCATGACGGTGACGCGGTCGTCGGCCGACACCATGACCCAGCCATTCATTGGCAGCTGCCCGGCGGGCAGTCCCTGCGGCGGGTCGGCATGCAGGCGCTGGCGCGGCGGCAGCACGCCCCAGCCGACGACCAGCGCACCGGCCAGGCCGAGGCCGCCGAGCAGGAAGCGGCGGCGCGATTGGCGGCGCGATGTCGCCGCCGGCGATGGTCGGCCGGCGACAGCGGCGGTCGTTGCATTGCGCATGAAGGCACTCCCTCAAGAACGGGTTCAATTTCCGTGGCATGCTAACTTAAATACTCAGGAGTTTCGCGGCGCCTGCCGGCAAGGCGCAAGAGCTTCGCCCCTTCACCTTTGCCCGCCCGACGATCATGACCGAAAGTTTCTTTCAGTCCTTCATTCTGCTGCTGCTGGTGACCGACCCGTTCGGCAACGTGCCACTGTTCGTCAGCACCCTGCGCCAGGTCGCACCCGAGCGGCGCAATCTCGTCGTGGTGCGCGAGTGCTTGATCGCATTCGCACTGCTGCTGGCGTTCATGTTCATCGGCAAGCCCTTCCTCGAAGCCCTGCAACTGAGCGAAGTATCGCTGCGCATCGGCGGCGGCGTGATCCTGTTCCTGATCGCGCTGCGCATGGTCTTCCCGCAGCCGGGCGGGATCTTCGGCAGCAGCGAACACGGCTCGGCCGAGCCGCTGATCGTGCCGCTGGCGATTCCGGCGCTGGCCGGGCCGTCGGCGCTGGTGACGGTGCTGCTGTTCTCGTCGCAGGCCACGATGGCCCTGTGGCTGTACGTGGCCGTGATCTCGCTGGTGGCCGTCGTCTGGCTGCTGGTGCTGCTGTCGGCCGAGCGGCTGCAGCGCGTGCTGGGCGACGCGGTCATGACCGCGGTCGAACGGCTGATGGGGCTGATCCTGACCGCCATCGCGATTGAAATGCTGCTTGGCGGGACGCGGGAATACATCCACTCGCTTTAACGCTCCGGTTGCAGATGAGCGCCGTTTTCAGGGGTATCATTGCGCTTTGGTCATGAATCCCGGTTCGCATGGATCAGTTCAAGCAGATCTCCACCTTTGTCGACGTGGCCTCCCGCGGCAGCCTGTCGGCGGCGGCACGCGCCGAGAGCGTGGCCCCGGCCGTCATCGGCCGCCGGCTCGATGCGCTCGAAGCGCGGCTCGGCGTGAAACTGCTGCAGCGGACCACGCGCAAGATCGCGCTCACGAACGAGGGCATCGCCTTCCTCGACCACTGCCAGCGCATCCTGCATGACCTGGAAAATGCCGAGGCCGAAGTCTCCGAACGCAGCGCGCGCCCCAGCGGCCACTTGTCGATTTCGGCTCCGGCCGGTTTCGGCCGCCAGCATGTCGCGCCGCTGGTGCCCTCGTTCCTCGCCGAGCATCGCGACGTGACGCTGACCCTGAACCTGAACGACCGCGTGGTTGACCTGATCGGCGAGGGTGTCGATGTGGCCATCCGTATCGCCGACCTGTCGGACTCCAGCCTGGTCGGCGTGAAGCTGGCCGACAACCGCCGCGTCGTCGTTGGCGCGCCCGAGTACTTCCGCCGCCATGGCCGCCCGTCCACACCCGATGAACTGTCGCGCCACAACTGCCTCGCGTTTTCCAGTGCCGGCAGCCAGCGCGGCTGGACTTTCCGGATCAACGGCAAGAACCTGACGATGAAGGTCGGCGGCAACATGGGCTGCAATGACGGCGCCGTGCTGCACGACTGGGCACTGGCCGGAAAGGGCCTCGCTTGGCGCTCGATGTGGGAAGTGGGGTCGGAGATCGAGTCGGGCACGCTGCAGACGGTACTCGATGAATTCTCTGCGCCGGGCAACGATGTCTATGCCGTCTTCGCCCAGCGCCAGCACCTGCCGCTGCGGATTCGTGCCTTCGTCGATTTCCTGCGGCGCGCGTTTGCCGAGCCCGACTACTGGCGCAAGCACCTGCCCGCGCCGGCCGGCGGTCGTCCCTGAAAACAAAAATCCCCGCCGGGGCGGGGATTCTTTTGTTCAGAAGACCTGACGATCAGATCGGCTGGATGTTCGCAGCCTGCTTGCCCTTCGGGCCGGTCGTCACATCGAACTGAACGCGCTGGTTCTCTTGCAGCGACTTGAAGCCTTGCGACTGAATCGCCGAGAAGTGAGCGAACAAATCTTCGCCGCCCTCGTCCGGAGTGATGAAGCCAAAGCCTTTTGCGTCATTGAACCACTTGACAGTACCAGTTGCCATTGCATTTCCTTTCAACAGGCTTCCACGCGGGAAGCCCTGGTTAAGGCGGAACATCCGCCGGGAGACCGTCTCAACCAAGTAAGGAATTACAGCCTGATACTGCACCACTGCTACCTGAATCTCAACGTCGGCCCGATTATACTTGAGAAGCACCACAATACTGACAGAATCGCAAATTATTTGAGCGGCCTCCAAAATCGGCTTTTTCCCGGAGTCCGCCGATTGCGCTGCCCTGGAAGCCAGCAGCGATTTCATTCAAGCATCAGCGCGCCAAATCGCCTATAGTGCTGCAGTCATTCAACTCGGCTCCCCCATGAAATTCGATGTCGCCATCGTCGGCAGCGGCCTTGCCGGCCTGTCCGTTGCCCTGCATCTCGCGCAGCAGCGCAAGGTGGTCGTGATCTCCAAGCGCGCGCTGCGCGACGGCGCCAGCGACTGGGCGCAAGGCGGCATTGCCGCCGTGCTCGATTCGCACGACAGCCATGACCAGCACGTGCACGACACGCTGGTCGCCGGCGCCGGCCTGTGCGATGAAACGGCGACCCGCTTCATCGTCGAGCGCGGCCGCGAGGCCATCGAATGGCTGATCGCGCAAGGCGTTCCCTTCACCCGCGACGACGAGGCCGAACTCGGCTTCCACCTCACGCGCGAGGGCGGGCACAGCCAGCGCCGCATCATTCATGCGGCCGATGCAACCGGGCACGCGGTGCAGGTGACGCTGGAGCAGCAGGTGCGGCAGCATCCGAACATCACGCTGCTCGAGCACCACATGGCGATCGACCTGGTCACCTCGGACAAGCTCGGCATCCGCAATGGCGCACCGCACTGCTTCGGCCTCTATGTGCAGGATGTCGACAGCCATGACGTGCTGACCATTGCCGCCGACCAGACCGTGCTGGCCACCGGCGGCGCGGGCAAGGTCTACTTGTACACCACCAATCCTGACACCGCGACCGGCGACGGCATCGCGATGGCCTGGCGCGCCGGCTGCCGGGTGTCGAACATGGAGTTCATCCAGTTCCATCCGACCTGCCTGTACCACCCGTATGCAAAATCCTTCCTGATCACCGAGGCGGTGCGCGGCGAAGGCGGCGTACTGAAGCTGCCGGCCAGCGCGGGCGCGGCCGCCGGGCAGCGCTTCATGCCTGCGCACGACGAGCGCGCCGAGCTGGCCCCGCGCGACGTCGTTGCGCGCGCGATCGACTTCGAGATGAAAAAGCGCGGCCTCGACTACGTCGACCTCGACATCAGCCACAAGCCGGCCGACTTCCTGAAAAGCCATTTCCCGACCATCCATGCGCGCTGCCTCGAACTGGGCATCGACATCACGAAGCAGCCGATACCGATCGTGCCGGCCACGCACTACACCTGCGGCGGCATCGTGACCGACCTGCAGGGGCGCACCGACATCCAGGGGCTGTACGCCGTCGGAGAAACGGCCTACACCGGCTTGCATGGCGCAAACCGCCTGGCCAGCAACTCACTGCTGGAGTGCGTGGTGCTGGGCCGCGCGGCGGCGATGGACATCGAAGCACAGCCGAAGGCCAAGACCGTGTCGTTGCCGGCATGGGACGAAAGTCGCGTCACCGACGCCGATGAAGAAGTCGTGATCACGCAGAACTGGGACGAACTGCGCCGGGCGATGTGGAGTTTCGTCGGCATCGTGCGCACCACCAAGCGGCTCGAGCGAGCGCAGCACCGGATCGCGCTGCTGAAGGAAGAGATCAACGAGTACTACGCGAACTTCCGCATCACTCGCGACCTGCTGGAACTGAGGAACCTGGTGGAGGTGGCGTCGCTAATCGTCAGCAGCGCCTTGTCGCGGCGGGAAAGCCGCGGGCTGCATTACAGCCTCGATTATCCGGACACCTTGCCGAAGGCACTGCCGACGGTGCTGTCGCCGGTAAGGAAAATGCCGCCGCGCCGTTGACGAGCATGACGGCGGGTTTCGCTTTGCTCTACCCGCCCTACACCCGCACCGTAGGGCGGGTAGAGCCGAAGGCGAAACCCGCTGCAAACCTCAAACCACCCGCAACGAATAATCGGTCGCCCTGACATCCTTGGTCAGCGCCCCGATCGAAATGCGGTCAACGCCGGTCTCCGCAATCGCACGCACAGTGTCGCGATTCACGCCGCCCGACGCCTCGAGCACCGCACGCCCCGCTGTCATCGCGACCGCGTCTCGCATCATCGCGGTCGTGAAATTGTCGAGCAGTACCGAGGTTGCCCCCGCATCGAGTGCCTGCCGCAGCTCGTCGAGATTCTCTACCTCGATCTGTATCGATACTCCCGCATTCAGCGCGCGCGCCGCTTGCATCGCTGCCGCGATACCGCCGGCGGCCGCAATATGGTTTTCCTTGATCAGGATGCCGTCATACAGCGCGAGGCGCTGGTTCTTGCCGCCGCCGACGCGCACCGCATATTTCTGCGCGAGTCGCAGCCCGGGCAGCGTCTTGCGGGTATCGAGGATCGCGGCTTTCGTGCCCTCGATCAACTTCACGTAATAGTGCGTCGCGGTCGCGACGCCAGACAGCAGTTGCAGGAAATTCAGCGCAGGGCGCTCGGCGGTCATCAGCGAGCGTGCCGGCCCTTCGATGCTGCAGACCTCGGCGTTGGCCCGCATCAGTTCGCCCTCGGCGACATGCCAGTGAATGCGAAGGTAGGGATCGACCTGCAGCATCGCGCCCTCGAACCAGGGCGCGCCGCACAGCACCGCCTCCTCGCGCACCACTACCCTCGCTTTTACCTGCGAAGCTGCGGGCAGCAGCATCGCCGTCCAGTCGCCGCTGCCGATATCTTCGACCAGCGCGGCGCGGATGTTCGCATCGACAGCCTCGGCCAGCGCGGCATCGAACGGTGCGAAAGGATTCTTCAGCGTACTCATGCTGCCCGCTCAGGCCGGACCGATGCCGGCGAACAGCTTCTGCTCGGCCGCAAGGTCGGACGAAGGCCGAACCTGCGCCTTCCTGGCTGCCGCAAAGTCGAGCATGCGGTTGATGCAGGTGACCGCTTTCCCGCGCACTGCAGGGTCGACATGAATCTCGTTGGCGCCGCTCTCGAGCACGTCGATCAGGTTTTGCAGCCCGTTCATCGCCATCCACGGGCAATGTGCGCAACTCTTGCAGGTTGCGCTGTTGCCGGCGGTCGGCGCCTCGACGAAGACCTTGCCCGGCGCGGCCTGGCGCATCTTGTGCAGGATGCCGTTGTCGGTGGCGACGATGAACTCCCGCGCGTCCATGGCCACCGCCGCCGCGATCAGCTGCGAGGTCGAGCCCACCACGTCGGCCTGCTCCACTACCGCCGCCGGCGACTCCGGATGCACCAGCACCTTCGCCCCCGGATGCTCGGCGCGCAGCAGGTCGAGCTCGATCCCCTTGAACTCGTCATGCACGAGGCAGGAACCCTGCCACAGCAGCATGTCGGCGCCAGTCTGCTTCTGTATGTAGCTGCCGAGATGGCGGTCCGGCGCCCAGATGATCTTCTGCCCTTGCTCGTGCAGGTGCCGAACGATGTCTAGGCCGATCGACGAGGTCACCATCCAGTCCGCACGCGCTTTCACCGCCGCGCTGGTGTTGGCGTAGACGACCACGGTGCGGTCGGGATGCGCATCGCAGAAGGCCGTGAACTCGTCGGCTGGGCAGCCGAGGTCGAGCGAGCAGGTCGCGTCCAGATCCGGCATCAGGATGGTCTTGTCCGGCGACAGGATCTTCGCGGTCTCGCCCATGAAGCGCACGCCGGCCACCACCAGCGTCCGTGCCGCATGGTCGCGGCCAAAGCGGGCCATCTCGAGCGAGTCGGACACGCAGCCGCCGGTCTCTTCCGCAAGATCCTGCAGGTCGGCGTCGACGTAGTAGTGGGCAACCAGAACGGCGCCCTTCTCCTTCAGCAATTGGCGCGCGCGCTCTTTCAGCTGCGCGCGGCGCTCCGGCGTCAGCGGCTCCGGCACCTTGGCCCAGGCCGAGGCTACGCAGCTGACGCCGTTGGCTGCCGGCTTGTCGAATTCGACGGTCTTGATTTCCATCACGCCCTCCGGGTCGCGGGTTACTCCAGCCCCTGCGAGGCCAGATAGTCGTCGTAGCTGCCCTTGAAGTCGATGATCTCGCCATTCCTCAACTCGAGGATGCGGGTGGCCAGCGAGGATACGAACTCGCGGTCATGCGAGACGAAGATCAGGGTGCCTGCGTATTTTTCGAGGGCGATGTTCAGCGATTCGATGGATTCCATGTCCATGTGGTTGGTCGGCTCATCCATCAGCAGCACATTGTGACGGCCGAGCATCAGCTTGCCGTACATCATCCGGCCCTTCTCACCGCCGGACAGCACCTTCACCGACTTCTTCACTTCGTCGCCCGAGAATAGCAGCCGGCCGAGGATGGAGCGAACGGCCTGGTCGTCGTCGCCTTCCTGCGTCCATTTGCCCATCCAGTCGGTCAGCGCCTCGCCGTTGGCGAATTCCTCGGTCGGGTCCTGCGGCATGTAGCCGACGTTGGCGTTTTCAGCCCACTTGACCGCACCGCCATCGGGCTGCAGGCCGCAGACCTCGCCGCCGATGCAGCGCAACAGCGTGGTCTTGCCCGCGCCGTTCTCGCCGATGATGGCGATCTTCTCGCCGGCCTCGACCGCGATGCTGAAGTTCCTGAACAGCGTCCGGTCGTAGGCCTTGGCGATACCCTGCGTCTCGACCGCAAGACGGTGCAGCTTCTTCTCGCCCTCGAAGCGGACATACGGGTTCTGGCGTGACGAGGGCTTGACGTCCTCGACCTTGATCTTGTCGATCTGCTTGGCGCGCGAGGTCGCCTGGCGCGCCTTCGACTTGTTGGCCGAGAAGCGGCGCACGAAATCCTGCAGTTCGGAGATCTTTTCCTTGGCCTTCGCGTTCGCCGCCACCTGCTGCGCGCGTGCCTGTGCCGATGCCAGCATATAGTCGTCGTAATTGCCCGGATAGACCTTCAGCGTGCCGTAGTCCATGTCGGCCATATGCGTGCAGACCTGGTTCAGGAAGTGACGATCGTGCGAGATGATGATCATCGTCGAGTTCCGCTGGTTCAGCACTTCCTCCAGCCAGCGGATGGTGTTGATGTCGAGGTTGTTCGTCGGTTCGTCTAGCAGCAGGATGTCCGGGTTCGAGAACAGCGCCTGCGCCAGCAGCACGCGCAGCTTCCAGCCGGGCGCAATCGCGCTCATCGGGCCGTTGTGTTGTTCGAGCGGTATTCCGACGCCGAGCAGCAGTTCGCCGGCGCGCGCCTCGGCGGTGTAGCCGTCGTACTCGGCGAACTTCGCCTCGAGGTCGGCGGCCTTCATGTAATCTTCGTCAGTCGCCTCGGGGTTCGCGTAGATCGCGTCGCGCTCGCTCATCGCGGCCCACATCTCGGTGTGGCCCATCATCACCACGTCCAGCACGCGCATCTCTTCATAGGCGAACTGGTCCTGGCGCAGCTTGCCGAGGCGCTCGTTGACGTCGAGCATCACGTTGCCGGCGGTAGGTTCGAGATCACCGCCGAGGATTTTCATGAAGGTCGATTTGCCGCAGCCGTTCGCGCCGATCAGGCCGTAGCGGTTGCCGTCGCCGAACTTGACGGAAATGTTTTCAAACAGCGGCCGGGCGCCGAACTGCATCGTGATGTTGGCAGTGGAAAGCAAAGCGGAACCTTGTGGGAACGGAATGGGTGACAGAAACGGGACCGGCCGGGACGGCGGGTCGGGAAGCCCGGAATTTTACCATCCGCAAGGGGGAAGTATCGGAACACCTGCACGCTGCCGGCGGATTTCGCTGCGCTCTATCCGCCCTACGGATCTACCGCTTCACCACGCTTGAGTTGCCGGCGGATTTCGCTGCGCTCTATCCGCCCTACGGATCTACCGCTTCACCACGCTTGTGCTGCCGGCGGATTTCGCTGCGCTCTATCCGCCCGACGGATCTACCGCTTCACCGCGCTTGCCGTAGGGCGGATAGAGCGCAGCGAAATCCGCCGCGCACACCGACCAGCTTCATGGCAACAGACCATGCATCTCCAGCGAGAACCCGCCCCCGCCCGACTCCAGCACGCACTCCGCCCCCACCGCCAGCGTCACCTTGTCCTTCACATGCCCGAACGGCAGCCCTCGCAGCACCGGCAGGCCCAGCCGCTGGCGCAGGTAATCGAGCATCGCCGCGAAGTCGTAGCCGTTGTCGTAATCCGTCAGCTTGTAACCGGAGAAATCCCCGATTACCAATGCCTGCTGCTTCGCCAGCACACCGGCATGCAAGAGTTGCAGCAGCATGCGCTCGACACGGTACGGATGCTCGTTGACGTCCTCGACGAACAGGATTCCGCCGTCGACCTGCGGCATCCACGGCGTGCCGGCCAGGTGGCTGAGCATCGCGAGGTTGCCGCCCCAGAGCTTGCCCTCGACGCGCAGCGACGGGCTGTCGGGGGCCGTCACCTCGACCCGATACGACTCGGACGACAGGCAGGACCAGAAATGGCGGTGCGTGAACTCGCTGGCATCGGCGCGGCTGAAATCGTCGCAGATCATCGGCCCGGCAAAGCTGGTCGCGCCGGTGGTGGCCAGCAGCGTCAGCTGCAGCGCGGTGAAGTCGCTGTGCCCGACCCAGCGCTGGCCGCTGTCGGCGATCAGCCGGAAATCGATGTCGGACAGCAGTCGCGACAGGCCGTAGCCGCCGCGCAGCGCCATCACAAGTTCGACCTCGGTATCGCGCGCAGCCGCGTGGATCTGGGCAATGCGCTCGGCGTCGGTGGCAGCAAATCGCTGGTGCTTGCCCGACGCCGCCGACAAATCCTTCACCGTATGGCCGAGCGCGCGCAAGCGTTCGAGGCCGCGCTGGAACGCTGTCGGGTCGGCCGCGTAGCCGCTGGGCGCCACTACTGCAATCGTCAGGGGTCGGGTCATGTCTTGTCTGTGCGCGCAAGCCGTCGGCGCTCGGCAAAGAAAGAAGACAGCATTGTGCCGCATTCGTCGGCCAGCACGCCGCCGGCGAGCGCCGCATGATGATTCAGGCGTTCCTCGGCAAACAGGTTGACAACCGAGCCGCAGGCGCCGGTCTTGGGATCGGCCGCGCCATAGACCACGCGGGCCAACCGCGCGTGCATCATCGCACCGGCGCACATCGCGCAGGGCTCGAGCGTCACATAGAGCGTGCAGCCCGGCAGCCGGTAATTGCCGAGCGCGTCGGCCGCCGCGCGCAGCGCGGCAATCTCGGCATGATGGGTCGGGTCATGGCTGCCGATTGGCTGGTTGAAGCCGGTGGCGATCACTTCGCCGTCTTTCACGATGACGGCGCCGACCGGCACCTCGCCGGCCGCTTTCGCCTGTGCGGCGGCGTCGAGCGCCAGCCGCATGAAATCCTCGTCGGTCATCCGTCTTCGCTGATCTCGGCCCAGCAGTTCGGCGTCTCGTGCAGCACCAGCTTGTGCAGCCGCAGGCCGGTGCCGAAGCGGTCGGTGTAGGCGGCTTTCAGGATGGCAAAGGCGGTACGCGCGAGGTTCTCCACCGTCGGAATGCAATCGATGACGACCGTCTTGTGGCCGGGCAGCGAAGCGAGGAAATCACGCACCGGCGCGTCCTTCGCATAGACAAGGAAGGCATGGTCCCAGACATCGACCAGATGCTGTTTGGCCAGCGCCTTGACGTCGGAGAAGTCCATGATCATGCCGTTGTCGGAGTTGCCCTCCTGCTCGATCACCTGGCCGACCAGCGTGATCTCGAGCGTGTAGCGATGACCGTGCAGGTTGCGGCACTGGCTCTTGTGGTCGGGGATGCGGTGGCCGGCGTCGAATTCCAGCTTGCGGGTGATGGTGAGCATCGTGTCTTTCAAATTACGGAATCTGCAGCAGCTTGTGTGTCTGTATCGACAGCCGCCAGACCGGGTTGGCCTTGCAGGCCGCGATCGCCCGCTGCGTGTTGCGGAGCTTGTCGGGGCCATCCATCGGCTGCAGGAAGAAGTGCGTGAAATCCAGCCGCTCGAATGCTGCCAGATCCTGGCCGTCCTGCGGCACGACGACCTTCAGCTCGTCGCCGCGGCCGACGACCAGCGGCGCGCCCTGCTTCGGGCTCACGCACACCCAGTCGATACCCTCAGGCACCGGCAGCGTGCCGTTGGTTTCGAGTGCGACCTCGAAGCCGCGCGCGTGCATTGCCGACAGCAGCGCGGCATCCAGCTGAAGCAGCGGCTCGCCGCCGGTGAAGACGACATACTTGCGCAGCGGCCGGTCGGCCGGCCACTGCGCATCGATCGTCGCGGCCAGCGCGTCGGCGGCAGCGAACTTCCCGCCATTCACGCCATCGGTGCCGACGAAGTCGGTATCGCAGAAGCGGCAGGTGGCGGAGGCGCGATCTTCCTCGCGCCCGCTCCAGAGATTGCAGCCGGCAAAGCGGCAGAACACGGCCGGCCGGCCGGCCTGCGCACCCTCGCCTTGCAGGGTGTAGAAGATTTCCTTGACGCTGTAAGTCACGCTGGTCGGTGGCTGGTCGGTAGCAGCTCGGATGTAAACCGGGATTATACGGCGCGCCACCCGCCAGCCGGCGTTTTGCTCAGGCCGGCAGCGGCGGGAAACCGACCGTGAACACCGTCCCCGCGCCGCGCGGACCGGCGCCGAGCCGCAATTCAGCGCCATGGTCGAGCGCGATGTCGCGCACGATCGCCAGCCCCAGCCCGCTGCCGGACTGCGTCTGGTCGAGACGATAGAAGCGGGTGAAGATCTTGTCTTTTTCGGAATCCGGGATGCCGGGGCCGCTGTCCTCGACCTTCAGCACGCCGCAGCCCTCGACGGTGGCACAACTGACGGTGACCTCGCCGCCGTCCGGCGTGTAGCGGATCGCGTTGTCGACCAGATTGTCGATCAGGTCGCGCAGCAGGAATCGGTCGCCCAGCACCGTGGCCGGCTGCAGGTCGAAACCGATATCGATGTTCTTCTTCGACGCCTGCTGTACGAACTGCTGCACCGACTCCGATACCAGCTGGTCCAGCGCCACGCGCTCGAGCCGCTGCCGCGCAAAGCCGCCCGGCTCGGAGCGGGCCAGCGCCAGCAGCTGGTTGGCCTGGCGCGCCATGCGCTCGGTCGAGGCCAGCATCAGACCGGTCGAGTGAGCGGTTTCCGGGTCGTTGCGATGATGGGCCTGCAGCCATTCAAGCTGCGCCTTGAAGCCGGCCAGCGGCGTACGCAGCTGGTGGGCGACATTGGCGAGGAAATCCTGCTTGGCGCGCGCGCTGTCCTGCGCGCGGCGCAGCAGGTCGTTCATGCCGACGATGAAGGGTGCGATTTCTTGCGGCGCGTCTTTCACCGGCAAGGGCGACAGGTCATCGGCGCGACGGCGCGCCAGATCGTCGCGGATGGCCTGCAGCGGGGAAAACCCCTTGTCGATCACCACCCAGATGACCGTCAGTATCAGGACCAGCAGCAGCAGTTCGATCGCCAGCAGCGACCACAGAATGCGCAGCCTCGCCTGCTGCCGCTTGACACGCGTCTCGGCAACGCCAATCAAGATGGGCACGCCATCGACTTCGGTCTGCAGCGTGATCGCGCGCACATCTTCGCCGCGCATGCGCGTCGGCCAGGCGGTGTAGACATTCATCTGCTCCGGTATCCGCAGCTCGGGGAAATCGGCGTCACCGGCGATGGTCTCGCCTTCCATGTCGCGCAGCACGAAATACACCTGGTCGAAATGATCGACGCGCAGCACCTGCTCGGCCTGCCGGGAGAGTTTCAGCTCCAGCGAATCGCCCGACTCCTGCACGTGCGGCACCAGCGCCCACGCGGCATCGGCGAGGCTATGGTCGAGCGCGGACTGCGCGGGTATCCAGGCGAGCCAGTAGGCGATACCTGCAGCGAGCACATTCAGCGCGACCAGCGGCACGACCAGCCACTTCAGCAGCCGCGCGCGCAGGCTCATGCGGCAGCCGGCTCCAGCAGGTAGCCGAAGCCGCGGATCGTCTTGATGGCGATACCGGCCGACGCGATCTTGGAACGGATGCGCGACACATAAACCTCGACCGCGTTCAGCGTCAGTTCCTCGCCCCACGACAGGATAGCGTCGATGATCTGCTGCTTCGAGACGACGCGCGATGCGTTCTGCATCAGGACCTCGAGCACCGCCCATTCTCGCGCAGACAGCTCGATTACCTGGCCATCGATGGTGGCGCGGCGCGAGAACGGATCCAGTTGCAGCCCGTTGATCTGCATGTCCGACTGGCGCGGATGACTGCGCCGCACCAGGGCCTTCAGGCGCGCGACCAGCTCGGGAGCGGCGAACGGCTTGACAAGATAGTCGTCGGCGCCGATCTCGAGTCCGCGCACGCGGTCCTGCACGTCGTCGCGCGCCGTCAGCAGCAGCACGGGCGTGTTGCCGCCGCGCGCGCGCAGCCTGCGCACAACCTCGAAGCCGTCGATGCCGGGCAGCCCGATGTCGAGCACCATGACCGACATCTCGCGCGAGGCCAGCGCGCGGTCGGCGGCCTCGCCGTTGTTTACCGCCTCGACCGCCATCCCGTGTCCGGACAGGATGCGGGCGATGCCGTCGGCGAGCACGAGATCATCTTCTACGAGCAGTACATGCATGGGCGAGAAAAAAGTCAGGCGGCGTCCGGCACGCTCGGCAGTCCGGCCAGCGCCATCGCCAGTTCTTCCTCGCTGTAGCTCTCGTCCTTCAGGTTGCCGGCGAAGTAGTTGGTATAGGCCGCCATGTCGAAGTGGCCGTGGCCGCACAGGTTGAACAGGATGACCTCGCTCTTGCCCTCGCGCTTGCAGCGCAGCGCTTCTTCGATCGCGCCCTTGACCGCGTGGTTCGCTTCCGGCGCAGGCACGATGCCCTCGGCGCGGGCGAACAGTACGCCGGCCGCAAAGCATTCGGTCTGGTGATAGGCGGTGGCCTCGATCAGGCCGAGTTCCTTCAGGTGCGAGACCAGCGGCGCCATGCCGTGGTAGCGCAGGCCGCCGGCATGGAAACCCGGCGGCGTGAACGACGAGCCCAGCGTATGCATCTTGGTCAGCGGCGCCATCTGGCCGGTGTCGCCGAAGTCGTACGCATACCTGCCGCGCGTGAGCGACGGGCAGGCGGCCGGCTCGACCGCCACGATGCGCGGCTTCGGGCCGCCGCGCAGGCCGGCGCCGATGTACGGGAAGGCGATGCCGGCAAAGTTGGAGCCGCCGCCGGTGCAACCGACAACGACGTCGGGATAGGCATCGGCCATGGCCATCTGCTCCATCGACTCGATGCCGATGATGGTCTGGTGCATCAGCACGTGGTTCAGCACTGAGCCGAGCGCGTACTTGGTGTCGGCGTTGGTGGCGGCGATCTCGACCGCCTCGGAGATCGCGATGCCGAGGCTGCCCGGATGGTCCGGGCGCTGCTCGAGCACCTTGCGGCCGTAGACGGTTTCCTGCGACGGCGAGGCGACACAGCGCGCGCCGTAGGTTTCCATCACGGCGCGGCGATACGGCTTCTGGTCATAGGAAACGCGCACCTGGAACACGGTGACGTCGATGCCGAACAGCGAGCCGGCGAACGACAGCGACGTGCCCCACTGGCCGGCGCCGGTCTCGGTGGTCAGGCGCTTGATGCCGGCCTGCTTGTTGTAGAACGCCTGCGGAATCGCGGTGTTCGGCTTGTGCGAGCCAGCCGGGCTCACGCCCTCGTACTTGTAATAAATTTTGGCCGGCGTCTGCAGCGCCTTCTCGAGGCCGTAAGCGCGGTACAGCGGCGCCGGGCGCCAGAGCTTGTACACATCTCGCACGGGTTCGGGTATGTCGATCTCGCGCTCGGTCGAAACCTCTTGCAGGATCAGCTCCATCGGGAACAGCGGCTCGAGGTCGGTCGGGCCGATCGGCTGCAGCGTGCCCGGGTGCAGCACCGGCGGCAGCGCCTTCGGCAGGTCGGCCTGGATGTTGTACCACTGGCGCGGAATGCGGTCTTCGGGGAGCAGGAACTTGACAGGTTGAGACATGCGAGTGACTCCGTAATCATTATGTTTATTGGACTTTGTCGGGCTGGCGGCGCGCGCGATGTTCAGCTCGATATCCAGCACGACATCCCGCACGATATCCGTTCATGAACGCCACGCTCCGCAGCCGGCCCGATAATTTACCCGCTCGATGCCGGTTTAGTCCACTCCGGATAGCCGCCCCCTCAGTTCTCCTTCAGTCCTCCTTCAGCCACTTTTCAGCCGTCCTTCAGCCGCGGCAGCAACCAGGCGGCCATGCGCAGCAGCGCCCGGTCGTCACCGTGCCGACCGACCAGTTGCAGCCCGACCGGCAGGCCCGTGCGACCGGTGGCGAAGGGCAGATGGATGCAGGGCAGCCCGAGCAGCGTCCACACGCGGCCGAACACGGGGTCGCCGGTCTGCTCGCGCGCTGGCGCCTCGCCGATTGCGCTCGGCGCAAGCACCGCATCGGCATCGCCGAACAGGGAATCTGCCGCCGCGCGCGCAGCGGCTGCCTTGTGCAGATTGGCGCGATGGCGGTCGACGTCGATCTCCATCCCCTGCCGCAGCAGCTGCCCCAGCCCCTCGCTCAGCCGTCCCGGATGCCGCAGCCGCTCGTGCGCCAGCGAGCGCGCGAGGTCGAAGGCCATGATCTCCTTCTGCGCCTGCAGCAGACCGGAGAACGGCGTCGGCAGCGGCAGCGCTGCCGCCAGCACGCCGGTACGCGCCAGCACCTGCTCGGCGCGGGCGAACGCGGCGCGGGTATCGTCGTCGGCCTGCGGCCATTCGTGGGTCGGGCACATCGCAATGCGCGGCGCACCGGCCGGCGACAGGTCCGGCAGCACGCGCTCGCCCTGCACTGCGGCGGCAAACAGCGCGACATCGTCGATGCTGCGCGCGAGGAAGCCGACGGTATCGAGGCAATCCGACAGCGCCTTGACGCCGGCACGATGGATGGTGCCGAAACTCGGCTTGTAGCCGACGATGCCGCAGAAGGCCGCAGGACGGATGACCGAGGCCGCAGTCTGCGACGCGAAGGCCAGCGGCACCATGCAGTCGGCGACGGCGGCGGCCGAGCCGCTGGAGGAGCCGCCCGGCGTTTGCGTGAGCCGGTGCGGATTGCGCGTCTTGCCGGGCGTGAAGGTCGCGAACTCGGTCGTCACCGTCTTGCCGAGCATGAGTGCGCCCTGCTCGCGGCACAGCGCGACACTGGCGGCATCGGCCGCGGGACGGTGGCCCGCGTAGATCGGCGAGCCGTAGGTGGCCGGCATGTCGGCCGTGTCGAACAGGTCTTTCACACCGACCGGCAGCCCATGCAGCAGGCCGCGCACCGGACCGCGATCGAGCTCGCGCGCCTGCGCCAGCGCATGGTCGGGATCGAGGAATTCCCAGGCCTGCACCTCGCCTTCGCGCTCGGCAATGCGCTCGAGGCAGGCGCTGACGACGTCGGTCGCCGTCAGCTCACGGCTGGCGAGTTGGCGGGCAAGCTGGATCGCTTCCCGAACATTGAGCGGCTGTGTCATCTGCAGGTTTCGTGGAGGGTTGTTCAGATCGACGCCGCGCGCCGCGCATCCATGTCGCGCGCGGCCGCCGTGTAACCGCCGTCATTGCCATCGACGAAATGCAGGTGGTCCTGCGGCGAGCGCACCATGCACGTGAAGATCGACGACGCCGAAAAATGCGTTCCCCACTGCGCGCCGTGCGTCAGCCGGTAGCGCTCGAGCAGGCTCTCGATGCGCGCGCGCTGCGCGTGGCTGACATCGATCACCATGCGCAGGCAGTCGTCAAGCTTCAAGTGATCGTTGTTGCGGCACAGGCTGTCGATGTACGTTGCCGCGGCCGAGCCCGGCGTGTCCCGGGTCAGCCGCACCAGCACCGTCAGCAGCGCGGTCAGCGCCGCGATGCCGAGATAGTGCAGGCTTTGCGACAGCCTACCCTGCCGTTTCAGCTTCGACTCGTGCATCAGGAAGGCCGGCGGCCAGCTGGCCGGCAGATTGGCCGGCGTGATCGGCATGGCCTGCGGCGCGATGTCGCGCAGGCCGGCCAGCATCTCGCGGTACAGCGGCAGGCTCTCGCCCGGCGCATGGACGATCAGGCTCAGCACGCCGTCATGGCGGGCCGGAACCGCGCACCAGCGGCATTCGAGGCCGTCGAGGTTGCTGCTGCCCGCGGCGTCACCGCTGACGAGATAGGCTCCATCCGGCTGCTTGACCATGGCCGTCGCCTCGTTCAGTCCGCCCCCGGCGAACATCGCAATGTGATTTCCCTCCGACAGCCGGCGCCGGGCGACCAGCACCTGCCGGCCGCGGGCCAGCACGTCGGCGACCGGAACGCAGCCCACCCGAAGGTCGAGCCCGACACCGGCCCGCGCCTTGCGGCTCAGGCACAGCAAGGCCTCGGCCACTTCGGCGCGTACTTCGGCGGGCACCAGCAGGGTCGCTCCGTCGCCTCCGAACACGAACGGAAAATCGACCCCGGGACAGGCATTCCGGGCGCTGACGATCGACGCCGCGCCGAGCGTGTTCACCTCCTTGTAGCGGCCTGCGGCGATGGCGGCAGTCGAGCCGCGCACATCGGTGACGAAGATCACCCAGTCGGGCGGAGCGGCCCGGTAGCTGCGCTCGTCCGTCAGCGCGTCGTCGGATTCGAATGGTGGCAGGTCGGCATAGAAGCGGGCGTCGGCGGGGGTCGGCATCGGGCGTGTCCTGTTGTTGTGGCGGCAGTATAGGGCCACTGCGCCTTGCGGGGGAGTCCGTTTCGAGTGGCGGGCGTTCGCGTAGAATCCGGCCGCATGGCTGCCCTGCCCGCCCTGCCCGACCAGTTCACGCTCGCCCTGCACGCCGTTCTGCTGCTGCTGCTGGCGGCCGGCCTGCTGGCGCTGCGGCGCTGGCCCCGGCTGTACGCAATCAGCCTGTGGCCGGGCACGGTCGCGCATGAATTGCTGCACTACGTCGCCGGCCTCATCTTCGGCGCGCAGCCGCTGTCGTTGAGCGTGATCCCGCGCCGCAAGCCCGACGGCGGCTGGCTGCTGGGATCGGTCAGCTTTGCGCGGCTGCGGTGGTGGAACAGCGTGCCGGTGGGCCTCGCACCGCTGGCGCTGGTGCCGGCCGGCGGCTGGATCTTCATCGAATCGGCATCGCTGCCGCTGCTGTCGCTGCCGGCGCTGGGCATGAAGCTGGCGGCGACGCAATGCCTCGTCGCGGGCTGGCCGAGCCCGCGCGATTGGGCGCATGCGATCGTCGGGCTGCTGATGCTGGCTGCCCTCGCCATGGCCGTCGGGATGGGAGCGGGTGCCCTAGGCATTTCTTTTGGGCGGCTTGACCAGGCTGGCTCTACAGCAGTGCGCAACGAGTGGAGCCGGCCCGCGCAGCTTCAGCGGGGAGCGTCGGCAGCGGGCTTGCAGACCGCGCCGATCACGGCGTCGGACAATTCCTGGCTGGCCTTCTGCGCCTTGCCCGACTCGGGAAACGTCCAGACCACCTCGTCGTCCTTCAGCAGGAACTGCTGCCGGAACATGACGATTCCGGAATCGCACGCGAGCACGTAGCGGCCGAGGGTGGCGTTGTACTGCAGCCCCATCATGTCCTTCTGCCCGCTGTGGATGCGCTTGACCTGGAAGCGTACTTCGTCCGGCGCCTTGCGCTCGACGGAGGCGAGGTCAAGCAGGATGCGCGAGGATTCATCCGCGGTCAGCGCGACCCAGTCGGCAGCATGGCTCGCTCCCGACGCCCAGAACACTACCGCGAAGATGAACCTGTGCATTGCCGCTGCCTTGTCAGCTGATCATGCCCGCAGTTTACTCTCTGGCGCCCCCCGGCGGGGATCGCATTCTTTGACGCACATGTCGCGTCATGGTCGGCGTCGACAGATTCGCGGCGGCCCTTTAACCAGGCAGGACGATGGCACGGCACCCTGCACATCGGCCAAGGCGCTGCGTACCGCCGCATCAGCGCTGTCTGCCTCGCGGGTGAATTCCAGGGCAAGCCGCCCGCACTGACCGATGCCAACGAGCGCATCGGTGCATCCGGCTGCGCCTAGCTGCTCGACCAGCCCCTCTGGAGCCGGGTCGTCCGCGCCGAGTTGGTATCTCAGGGTAAACGTGTATTCCATAGCGCTACTCCGTCGGGTCTACCGTCAAACAGATGATCAGCGTCCGAGCACGAAACGAGCGCGCTCCTTGCGGAGCATCTCGAAGGGTGTCATGCACTTCAGCCCCAAACCGATGCATACGTTCGGGATCTTGATCTTCTTCGGCGAGTTTGCCGGCCTCTCATGGGTGACGACCTCATAATCGTGCGCCAAGGCGTGGGCGACCAAGTAATAGTCAGCTACTTGCAAGAAAGTGTTGAGCGCTGATAGTTCGTAGTTTTGCCCAGTGACCCACTGGCTGACGGTTGCCAGTGCACCGGCAACCTCCGCATCGGGTCTCAGGAAAAAGTCATCGCCTTGTCCGTTGGCCCACTGAGCCGCATCATCATCGACCAGTTCATCCCTTACCTTCTCGATGCTGAAGACATTACCGTTGCTGTTGGCCAGTTTCAACCAGTCCCAGAAGGCAGGGCAAAAGTCAAAGCCGTAGTGAAGATTCTTCGCCTGCAAGAAAACGTTGGTATCGAGCAGGTAGGCCATTACCTGTCGATCACCAAACTGCGGCCCAACTCGTTGAAGGTCTCGGTCTTGCTGATGCCGAGCATCCTGAACGCGTCGCGGTACAGGGTGTGCCCTTCCATCGTACTTTCAACCAACGCACTCGCAAACCGGCGGCTGTAGCGAACCGCCGCAGTAAGGTAAAAATCGCCCCCACCGGATGGCCGTGGCAGGTCTTCCAAGCGTCGAACTTCGTCATCGTAGGCCTGTTCGAACTCACTCCAACTCAACAGGCGAGCATCCCGCAGACGCTGCAGAATCACGAGCGAGCTGACCTTGAAGGTGCGCGTCATGCGAGCCACGGTGTCAGGCAGGGCCTCGCCCGCACGCAGGCTGTTCTCTACTGTTTCCAGCGGCACGAGCATCTCGGCCGCCACGCGGTTACACCATGTCTCTACAGCATTCTGGTCGCGAGCCGCGACGGTGCTGTCCGAGATGGCGGATTGGCCCAGCCAAACGTGCGCCAACTCGTGGGCAAGCGTAAACATTTGGGCGGCCTTGCTGTCCTTGCCGTTGATGAAAACCAGCGGTGCGCGCTCATCCACCAAGGCAAATCCCCGAAACTCGCGTGGGTCGAGTTGTCGATGCGTGTTGTTCATGACGATGCCGCTGCACATGACCAGCACGCCAAGGCCGTCGGCTTGGGCGATAAAGGTACGCAAGGCCTCGGTCCAAGTCGGGCAACGACTGCGTGCGTCGAGTTCGAAACCGAGCTTCGCCCTGATGGCGGCCGCCGTTTCCACGATAGGGCTATCAACGGTTGCGCTGCCGACAAATTGCAGGCGCTCAGCTCCGATGGCTTGCGCATAGTCGCGGAACCATTCCTGCCGCTCTCGGCAGGCCAGTACCATCTCGATCAGGTCAGGGCTGGGCCGGTCGATGGGGCGCCCGCCCATTGTCCTGAAATCCGGTATCGGCAATGGCTCTTCAGGCGGTTCAGGCAAAAAGAAATAGCCAACGGGCGTGCGCGTGGCCTTAGCGTAGTTCTCCAACTGCTTGAGGGTAGGCTTCTTGTCGCCAGACTCCCATTCGGCCAATGTCGGAAACCTGCTCGCGAGGACGTCAATGCCTAACCCGGCACGCTCACGCGCCCAGCGCAACAGTTCTCCCGGGACGTTAACCCTAGTCATAGATGGAATTAAACCACATCGGGGGCTTCCCCCATGTCCGTTTTATGCTGCAGATTTAGCTGACACCACAATTCAGCTACTGGCAAAAATTCTCACTCGTGGAATTTGGGATTGTGTGCGGAGGCAACGTCAACCCAATGGAATCCTGTCGTGTAAGGTCTCTAGCGGCATTGGCAGGCACCATAGCGACCATCTGTCGTTCAGACGAGCGCGTCAATTACCTCTGGACGCACGCGAACGCGCCATGTGCAGTTTCCGGTAGCTGTCGAGCAGCCGGTGGTGCCGGTCCAGCCCTTCGAGTTTCATGCTCGTCGGCGTCAACCCGAAGAAGCGTACGCTGCCGTCGACCGAGCCGAGGACGGCGTCCATCCGGGCATTGCCAAACATGCGCCTGAAGTTGAGCACATAGTCGTCGAGTTCCAGCTCGCCGTCGAGCAGCACCGACAGCACCGCATGCAGGGCCTGGTAGAACAGTCCGCGCTCTACCGTGTTGTCGTTGTATTGCAGGAAGGCGCCGACCAGTTCCTGCGCCTGCTCGAACTGCTGCAGAGCGAGATGAATCAACAATTTCAACTCGAGGACAGTCAGCTGGCCCCAGTCGGTGTTGTCGTCAAATTCGATGCCGATCAGCGTGCCGACATCCGAAAACTCGTCCAACTCGTTGTGCTCCAGCCGCTCCAGCAGCGCCGCGAGGCTGTCGTCGTCCAGTCGGTGCAGATTCAGGACATCGACGCGGAACAACAGCGCTTTGTTCGTGTTGTCCCAGATCAGATCCTCGACCGGATACACCTCCGAATAGCCGGGTACCAGGATGCGGCAGGCGATCGCACCGAGTTCCTCATGCACCGCCACATAGGCTTCCTTTCCCAGATCTCGCAGCATGCCGAACAGGGTAGCGGCCTCTTCCGCGCTGGGGTTGTCGCCCTTGCCGGAGAAGTCCCACTCGGTGAACTCGACACTGGATTTTGCGCTGAAAAAGCGCCAAGACACGATGCCGCTGGAATCGATGAAGTGTTCAACGAAGTTGTTGGGCTCGGTGACCGCATTGCTCTCGAACGTGGGCCGGGGCAGGTCGTTCAGGCCTTCGAAACTGCGACCCTGCAGCAACTCGGTGAGGCTGCGCTCCAGCGCCACCTCGAAGCTGGGATGAGCACCGAACGACGCGAACACGCCGCCGGTGCGCGGATTCATCAGCGTGACGCACATCACCGGATAGACGCCGCCTAGCGACGCGTCTTTTACCAGCACCGGAAAGCCCTGCGCTTCCAGCCCCTGGATGCCGGCCAGAATACGAGGATATTTCGCCAGCACGGCGGGCGGCACGTCCGGCAATGCGATCTCACCCTCGAGGATCTCCCGCTTCACCGCCCGCTCGAAGATTTCGGACAGGCATTGCACCTGGGCCTCGACCAGCGTGTTGCCGGCGCTCATGCCGTTGCTGACGAACAGGTTCTCGATCAAGTTGACGGGGAAGTACACCACTTCGCCATCGGATTGGCGGACGAAAGGCAGCGAGCAGATGCCGCGCTGCACATTGCCGGAGTTGGTGTCGACCAGATGCGACGCGCGCAACTCGCCATCGGGATCGTAGACGCGCAGGCAGGCATCGTCGAGAATGCCGGCCGGCAGCGCATCGCCCGAGCCGGGTTTGAACCAGCGCTCGTTCGGATAATGCACGAATTCCGCATTAGCGATTTCTTCGCCAAAAAAAGCGCCTGCATAAAAATGGTTGTTGCTGATGCGCTCGATGTACTCGCCCAACGCTGACGCGAAAGCGCTTTCCTTGGTCGCCCCCTTGCCGTTGGTAAAACACATCGGCGAATGCGCGTCGCGGATATGCAGCGACCATACGTTGGGGATGATGTTGCGCCAGGAGGCGACTTCGATCTTGATGCCCAGCTGCGCCAGCACGCCCGACATGTTGGCGATGGTTTGCTCCAGCGGCAGGTCCTTGCCCCGGATAAAAGTGCTGGCCGCAGTATCCGGCTTCAGTGTCAGCAGAGCTTGCGCGTCCGCATCCAGATGCTCGACTTCCTCAATCACGAACTCGGGTCCGGCCTGCACGACTTTCTTGACGCTGCAGCGCTCGATCGAGCGCAGGATACCGCGCCGGTCGGCTTCCGGAATATCCGGCGGCAGCTCGACCTGAATCTTGAAAATCTGCTGGTAGCGGTTTTCCGGGTCGACGATATTGTTTTGCGACAGGCGGATGTTCTCCGTCGACAGATTGCGCGTCTCGCAGTACAACTTCACGAAGTAGGCGGCGCACAGCGCCGATGACGCCAGAAAGTAGTCGAAGGGACCCGGCGCCGAGCCGTCTCCCTTGTAGCGCACGGGCTGGTCGGCGATCAGCGTGAAGTCGTCGAATTTGGCCTCGAGACGCAGCTTGTCGAGAAAATTTACCTTGATTTCCATGCGAGACTCAAAAAAATGTTCACGATAATGTGGATGCTACGCCGCAGCGCCCTACGCCGCATCGCCTCACGCCACATCGCCCTGTAGGCGCCAAGACGATAAAGCCCTGTCGGGACAGGGCTTTTCGAAGCAGGGAGCAGCCGGCCGGGACTGCAGGGGGGATGTCACTCCCACTCGATCGTCGCCGGCGGCTTGCCCGAAATGTCATACACCACCCGGTTAATGCCGCGCACCTCGTTGATGATGCGGTTCGACACGCGCCCCAGCAACTCGTGCGGCAGGTGCGCCCAGTGCGCGGTCATGAAATCCTGCGTCTGCACCGCGCGCAGCGCGACCACGTACTCGTAGGTACGCCCGTCGCCCATCACACCCACCGACTTCACCGGCAAAAACACGGCAAAGGCCTGGCTGGTCGCGTCGTACCAGTTCTTGTGGAAGTGGCCGACCTCGCCGGCGGCCAGCTCCGCCGGCAGCGGGATCGCGGTATTGCGCAGCTCTTCGATGAAGATCGCGTCGGCGCGGCGCAGCAGGTCTGCGTACGCCATCTTCACTTCGCCGAGGATGCGCACGCCCAGGCCCGGGCCCGGGAACGGATGCCGGTAGACCATGTCATGCGGCAGGCCGAGCGCGACGCCGAGCTTGCGCACCTCGTCCTTGAACAGGTCGCGCAGCGGCTCGAGCAGCTTCAGGTTCAGCGTCTCGGGCAGGCCGCCGACGTTGTGGTGGCTCTTGATCGTGTGCGCGCCCTTCTTGCCCTTGCCGGCGCTCTCGATGACGTCCGGATAGATCGTGCCTTGCGCGAGCCATTTGGCGTTCTTCAGCTTGCCGGCCTCGGCCTGGAACACCTCGACGAACTCCTTGCCGATGATCTTGCGCTTCTGCTCGGGATCGGACACGCCGGCCAGCTTGCCCATGAATTGCTCGGTTGCGTCGACGTGAATCACTTTCACGCCGAGGTTCTTACCGAACATGTCCATCACCATCTGCCCCTCGTTCAGGCGCAGCAGGCCGTGATCGACGAAGACGCAGGTCAGCCGGTCGCCGATGGCGCGGTGGATCAGTGCGGCGGCCACGCTGGAATCGACGCCGCCGGACAGACCGAGGATGACTTCATCGTCCCCGACCTGCTGCCGAATCGCCTCGACCGCCTCGGACACGTAGTCCGGCATGTTCCAGTCGGCCTTGCAGCCGCAGATTTCGTGAACGAAGCGGCCGAGGATGGCCGCGCCCTGCAGCGTGTGCGTGACTTCCGGATGGAACTGCACCGCGTACAGTCGGCGCGCTTCGTCGGCCATGCCGGCGATCGGGCAGCTGTCGGTCGAGGCCATCAGCTTGAAGCCGGGCGGCAGGTCGATCACCTTGTCGCCGTGGCTCATCCAGACCTTCAGCATGCCGTGGCCTTCGGGCGTGACGAAGTCGTTGATCTCCTTCAGCAGCGCGGTATGGCCGCGCGCCCTCACCTCGGCATAGCCGAATTCGCGCACCGTACCGTTCTCGACCTTGCCGCCGAGCTGGGCCGCCATGGTCTGCATGCCGTAGCAGATGCCGAGCACGGGAACGCCGAGCTCGAACACCGCCTGCGGCGCACGCGGCGTGTCGCCCTCGGTGACCGAGCTGGGGCCGCCGGAGAGGATGATGCCGGCCGCGCCCGAGCTGCGGATGAAGTCGTCGCTGACGTCGTACGGATGAACCTCGGAAAAGACGCCGGATTCGCGCACGCGGCGCGCGATCAGCTGGGTCACTTGCGAGCCGAAGTCGAGAATGAGGATTTTGGAGTGCATGGGACAGGGTGTATGCGGTGGGTCGCAGTGTGGCTCGGTGGATTTCGCCTTCGGCTCTATCCATCCTACGGCAGTCAATAAACGTTAAACGGCGGTTGATGGCGGGTTTCGCTGCGCTCTACCCGCCCTACGGTTCCACCGATTCACACAAGGCCATGGGGACCAAGGCCATAGGGCGGGTAGAGCCAAAGGCAAAACCCGCCGCAAGCGTTTTACTCGGCGCGGTAATTCGGCGCTTCTTTCGTGATCTGCACGTCATGCACGTGCGACTCGCGCATGCCGGCCGAGGTGATCTCGACGAATTCGGCCTTCTCGCGCAGCTCATCGATGGTCGCGCAGCCGCAGTAGCCCATCGACGAACGGACGCCGCCGACGAGCTGGTACAGGATCGCCAGGACGCTGCCCTTGTACGGCACGCGGCCTTCGATGCCTTCGGGCACGAGCTTGTCGGCGTTGTTGGCCGCATCCTGGAAGTAGCGGTCGGCCGAGCCGGCCGACATCGCGCCCAGGCTGCCCATGCCACGATAGGACTTGTAGCTGCGCCCCTGGAACAGGATGACCTCGCCCGGCGCCTCCTCGGTGCCGGCGAACATGCTGCCCATCATGACGCTCGACGCGCCGGCGGCCAGCGCCTTGGACACGTCGCCGGAGAAGCGGATACCGCCGTCGGCGATGCACGGAATGCCGGTGCCTTCGAGTGCCTTGGCGACGTTCGCGATCGCGGTGATCTGCGGCACGCCGACGCCGGCGACAATGCGGGTGGTGCAGATCGAGCCGGGGCCAATGCCGACCTTGACGCCGTCGGCGCCCGCATCCATCAGCGCCCGCGCCGCGTCGGCCGTGGCGATATTGCCGCCGATGACATCGACCTGCGGGAAGCGGCGCTTGACCCACTTCACGCGATCGAGCACGCCCTGCGAATGGCCGTGCGCGGTATCGACGACAACGACATCGACGCCGGCCGCGACGAGCAGTTCGACGCGCTCGTCATTGTCCGGGCCGACGCCGACGGCCGCGCCCACGCGCAGCTTGCCCTGCTCGTCCTTGGCGGCGTTCGGGTGCTCGGTGGATTTGAAGATGTCCTTCACGGTGATCAGGCCGCGTAGCTCGAACGCGTCGTTGACCACCAGCACGCGCTCGAGGCGGTACTTGTTCATCAGGCGCTTGGCCTCGGCGAGCTCGGCGCCCTCTTTCACGAAGACCAGTTTCTCGCGCGGCGTCATCTTCTGGCGCGCTTCCGCCTCCAGCTCTTCCTCGAAGCGCAGGTCGCGGTTGGTGATGATGCCGACCACGGTCTTGCCCTCGACGACCGGGAAGCCGGAGATGCCGTGCTGGTGCGACAAAGCGATCACGTCGCGGATTTTCATCGTGGGGGGAATCGTGATCGGGTCACGCACGACGCCGGCCTCGAAGCGCTTGACCTTGGCCACCTCGCGCGCCTGCTCTTTCGCCGTCAGGTTCTTGTGCACGATACCGATGCCGCCCTCCTGCGCGATCGCAATCGCTAGGCGCGCCTCGGTGACCGTATCCATCGCCGCCGACACCAGCGGTATCGACAACGAGATGTTGCGGGTCAGGCGGGTGTTGAGCGAGGTGTCTTTCGGGAGGATGGCCGAGTAAGCCGGAACGAGGAGCACATCATCGAAGGTGAGTGCTTTCTGGATCAGACGCATAAGGATTCCTGTAGGCGCAAAATCGAATTATACAGAAACTCGCTGCCGCCCCACCGACGAATCGAGGTGATGATTAACAGG
>JAMNXS010000107.1 GCA_023653025.1 Burkholderiaceae bacterium | reverse complement strand
TGACGACAAGTTTGCTCCGGTCGACCTCGACATCAAAAAATCCATCGCCGAGCGTAGCGCCCGAGACAAGGAGTTCAAGGCCGCCTATGAAGCGCTGGAGGATGAATTCGCCGCGCTGGCGGCACTGCTGCGCGCGCGCATCGAGGCCGGCCTGACGCAGGCTGAAGTCGCATCGCGCATGGGCGTAACGCAGCCCGTGGTCGCGCGCATCGAGGCCAGTCTCGGCAAGAAGGACCACTCTCCTTCTTTGAATACCCTGCGTCGCTACGCGGATGCCTGCGGGATGAAGCTGGTCATCCGGATGATCGCGCATTCCTGATCCGCGCCGACGCGGCCGCTCACCTCGGCATCAGCCTCACCACGCTGCGGCGGCGGCTCAGAGAAAGCGGAAGAACCTGACAGCCGGTGACAAGGGCTCGGGGACTTTGCAACGTCTGATGGCGGGTTTCGCTGCGCTCTACCCGCCCTACGATCTTGGCAGAGGTGCTACGTTGCCACGTAGGGCGGGTAGAGCGCAGCGAAACCCGCCGCTCGAAACTTCAATCATCCTTCCCGCCCTCAATCCCCAATTCCTGGATCTTGCGCGTGATCGTGTTGCGGCCGATGCCGAGGCGGATCGCGGCGTCGTTCTTGCGGCCGTGTGTGTGGCGCAGCGCGGTCTTGATCAGCGCCGACTCGAATTGCCGGCCGAGCGCATCCATCACCTCGGGCTGGCCGGCCGACAGCATCTGTGCCGCCTCAGCCTCGAGCATCATGACCCAACTGCCGCCGGCGAACGGCGCACCGACTTGCGCGGCTGTCGCGGCGTCGCGGGCCGCGACAGCCGGCGACATCCTGTCATGCGACGCGCCTGCGGCCTGGCCGTTCGACGCCGCCGCGGACGAGAACATCGGCTCGGCCGGCGGGATGGCCGGCGGCGCGCCTGCGCTCTCGAGCAATTCCGACGGCAGATCCTTGATCTCCACCGTCTGGCCGGGTGCCATCACCGTGATCCAGTTGCACAGGTTCTCGAGCTGACGCACGTTGCCGGGCAAATCGAGCGATGCGAGGAACTGCATCGCATGCTCCGACATGCGCTTGGCCTCGACGCCGAGCTGGCGCGCGCTCTGTGCGAGGAAATGACGCACGAGCACGGGGATATCCTCGCGCCGCTCGCGCAGCGACGGCAGGCGCAGGCGGATCACATTGAGCCGGTGATACAAGTCCTCGCGGAACAGGCCCTCGCGCACGCGCTCCTCGAGGTTCTGGTGCGTGGCCGCGATCACGCGCACGTTGGCCTTCAGCGACTGGTGGCCGCCGACCCGATAGAAATGGCCGTCGGACAGCACGCGCAGCAGCCGCGTCTGCAAGTCGAACGGCATGTCGCCGATCTCGTCGAGGAACAGCGTGCCGCCCTCGGCCTGCTCGAAGCGGCCGCGCCGCATCGCCTGCGCGCCGGTGAACGCGCCACGCTCGTGGCCGAACAGTTCGGACTCGAGCAGGTCTTTCGGAATGGCCGCCGTGTTCAGCGCAATGAAGGGCTGCGACGAGCGCGGGCTGTGCTTGTGCAGCGCACGCGCGACCAGTTCCTTGCCGCTGCCGGACTCGCCGGTGATGAGCACCGTCACGTTCGATTGCGACAGGCGGCCGATGGCGCGGAAGACATCCTGCATCGCCGGCGCCGAGCCGAGGATTTCCGGGTTCTCCGACACCGCCTGCTCGCTGCCCGCCTCGCGCAGGCTCTCCTCGAGCGCGCGGCGGATCAGTTCGACCGCCTTGTCGAGATCGAAGGGCTTGGCCAGGTAGTCGAAGGCGCCGCCCTGAAAGGCCGAGACGGCCGAGTCGAGGTCGGAGTAGGCGGTCATCACGATCACCGGCAGGCCGGGATGGCGCTGCTTGACGATCTGCAGCAGTTCGAGGCCGGATTCGCCAGGCATGCGGATGTCGGACACCAGCACTTGCGGCTGCTCCGAGTGCAGCGCGCCGACCGCATCGCGCACGTTCGCGAAACTGCGGGTGGCGATGTTCTCGCGCGCGAGCGCTTTCTCCAGCACCCAGCGAATCGATTCGTCGTCGTCAACTATCCAGATTGGTTTCATGTGTGTTCTTGTCGGTTGCCTGTCCAATCCCGGCCGCGGCGGCACCACGGCGGTGCGTCGTTCGTCAATCCCGTGCGCCGCCAGCGTAACCCGTCAGGGCAAGGCAATCAGGAGCCGGAAATCCGTGCATCCGGGTCGGCTCTCGCATTCGATCACGCCGCTGTGCTGCTGAATGAAGGTCTGGGCCAACGTCAGCCCCAGTCCACTGCCACCCTGCCGGCCGGAGACCAGCGGATAGAAGATCCTGTCTTTCAGCTCCGGCGGTATGCCGGGGCCGTTATCGATAATATGCAAATCCAGTGCCAGCCGATAACGCACCTTGGCCAGCGTGATCGAGCGCGCGACCCGGCTGCGCAACACGATCTCGGCATCGCCGTTCGCGATGCGCGGCGCCAGCGCCTGCGCCGCGTTGTGGGCGATGTTGAGCACGGCCTGGATCAGCTGCTCCTTGTCGCCCCTGAACTCCGGCAGCGACAGGTCGTAATCGCGGACGATCCGCAGCCCGCTCGGGAATTCGGCCAGAATCAGGCTGCGCACCCGCTCGAAGACTTCGTGAATGTTCACGTCGCCGACGATCTGCGGCCGGCGATGCGGCGCCAGCAGCCGATCGACCAGGGTCTGCAGGCGATCAGATTCCTTGATAATCACCTGCGTATATTCTCTCAGTTCCCGCAATTCATGGCTGGGCAGCTCGAGTTCGAGCAGTTGCGCCGCGCCACGTATGCCGCCGAGCGGGTTCTTGATCTCGTGGGCGAGATTGCGGATCAGCTCCTTGTTGGCCTGCGACTGGTCGAGCAGGCGCTCCTCGCGGTCGAGCTTGATCTGCTGGACGTTCTCGCGCAGTTCGATCAGTACCGGATTCTCGGCATCGTCGAGCGCGGTGACGAGCATGTTGACATGCAGCGGCGGCTTGCCGCCGGGGCGCTCGAGTACGAGGTCGTCGCGCTTGAGGTCGAACTGGTGGTCCATCGCCTGAACGAATATGGTCCGCAGACGGTCGCCATCGATGAACAGTTCGATGAAGCGCTGCTGGTGCAGCACCTTGAACGAGTTCTCCAGCAGGGTCTCGGCGGCGGCATTGGCGTAGGTGATGCGGCCGTCGGCGTCGAGGATCAGCACTGCGGAAGCCAGCAGGTCGAGCCCGCCGAGCGAAGTCGAGAGTATGTTCACGTTGGCAGAAAAAGCAGGGGCCGCATCGCGGCCCCAGGTGGATACGAGCGATGGATCGGCTTATTTTAGATTACCGATCTCCCGCTTCAGCGCCTCGATGTTCTTCTCGGCGCGCAGGATCTCGTCCTTCATCAGCGCGACGCGCTCCTGGTACTTGGCGTAGTTGCGCTCGCTGCCGAGCCGCTCCGGCTCCCCGTTCTGGTACTCCCTTCTGAGCCCGGCCAGCCGCGCCTCCTCGGCACGGATTTCGTCGTTCAGTATCTGCAGCCTGTCCTGGTCGCGCCGCTTCTGCACGATACCGTCGATGCGCGGGAAGGACGGATCGGCCTTCGCCTGCAGCACCGATGCGGGCGCCGGTATCGACGACAGCGATTCGGTATCGAGCTTGCGGCAGCCGCGGGTGTCGCCGGTGTTGCGGTACTCGCGCACGCCGTTTTGCTGGACACAGACATAGACGCCTTGTGCGCCGGCATCGACAGCCAGCAGCGCAAGCAGGAGGGCAGGAATCTTCATGGCGGTCGGCGCTCCGGAAGGCAGGCAGGGTCAGGAAAATGATGCCCTTTTTATACCAGAAAGCCCGGCACTCGGATTGCCAATGATGCAACACCGCCGCAAAAAAAACGGGGCGACTCGCGCCGCCCCGTCCTTGCGCTGCGTCGCAGATTACAGCGAGTAGTACATGTCGAACTCGATCGGGTGCGTCGTCATGCGGAAGCGGGTGACTTCCTGCATCTTCAGCTCGATGTACGCGTCGATCATCGTGTCGGTGAACACGCCGCCGCGGGTCAGGAATTCGCGGTCCTTGTCGAGGCAGGCCAGCGCTTCGTCGAGCGATGCGCAGACGGTCGGGATCTTCGCGTCTTCTTCCGGCGGCAGGTGGTACAGGTCCTTCGATGCCGCCTCGCCCGGGTGGATCTTGTTCTGCACGCCGTCGAGGCCAGCCATCAGCAGCGCGGCAAAGCACAGGTAGGGGTTGGCCGACGGATCCGGGAAGCGGGTCTCGATGCGGCGGCCCTTCGGGTTGGCCACGTGCGGAATGCGGATCGAGGCCGAACGGTTGCGCGCCGAGTAGGCCAGCTTGACCGGCGCCTCGAAGCCCGGCACCAGACGCTTGTACGAGTTGGTGCCCGGGTTAGTGATCGCGTTGAGCGCCTTCGCATGCTTGATGATGCCGCCGATGTAGTAGAGCGCGAACTCGGACAGGCCGGCATAGCCGTCGCCTGCGAACAGGTTCTTGCCGTCCTTCCAGACCGACTGGTGCACGTGCATGCCCGAGCCGTTGTCGCCGACGATCGGCTTCGGCATGAAGGTCGCGGTCTTGCCGTAGGTGTGCGCAACGTTCCAGATGACGTACTTCTGCAGCTGGGTCCAGTCGGCACGCTCGGTCAGGGTCGAGAATCGGGTGCCGATTTCATTCTGGCCGGCGCCGGCGACTTCGTGGTGATGCACTTCGACTGGGATGCCGAGCGACTCGAGCACCAGGCACATTTCCGAACGCATGTCCTGGAAGCTGTCGACCGGCGGGACCGGGAAGTAGCCGCCCTTGACGGTCGGACGATGGCCGGTGTTGCCGCCCTCGAACTTCTCGCCGGTGGACCACGACGCCTCTTCGGAGTCGATCTTGACCGAGCAGCCGGACATGTCGACGTTCCAGCGCACGCTGTCGAAGATGAAAAATTCGGGTTCCGGGCCGAAGTAGGCGGTGTCGCCGAGGCCGGAGGACTTCAGGTAGGCTTCGGCGCGCTTGGCGATCGAACGCGGATCGCGGTCATAGCCCTTGCCGTCGCCCGGCTCGATGACGTCGCACTGCATGAACAGCGTGGTCTCTTCCATGAACGGGTCGAGGTTCGCGGTGTTCGGGTCCGGCATCAGCAGCATGTCGGATGCCTCGATGCCCTTCCAGCCGGCGATCGACGAACCATCGAAGGCGTGGCCGGACTCGAACTTGTCCATGTCGAAATGGGACACCGGAACGCTCACGTGCTGCTCCTTGCCTCGCGTATCCGTGAAACGGAAGTCGACGAACTTGACCTCGTTTTCCTTCACCATTTTCAATACATCTGCGGCCGTCTTTGCCATGTAAATCTCCAAGAAGTTCGTAGGGGAATGCGTGTGTTCGGGGCGGTTCAGCGACCAGACGAGGCGCAGACGGCGGTGCGTGATGCGCGCGGTGTGACAGTGCGACCGGAACTCGGCGGCGGATGATAGCAGATTCCATGCCATGAACAGTTCCGCGAAGGCCACCCGAACCCGGCACTTTTCGAAAAAAACTTCGAGCCAGATCAAGGTCTTGCCCGACGTAAGCTTTGCCCCGAATCCTGAGCGTCACACACCATGTTGGTGCGATTTGGGGTAGATGCATTTTTCTGGTGCATTTTCAAAGAGACGCACCTTGGCGGTGCGTCGGCATGACGCCAAAACGGTGCCGGTTTCCGACCTTGCTGAATCTATAATTCGGTATCCATGTTCACCCCTCCGGAGTTGCCATGAACGCCAACGACCTTCTCGCCCGCGCCCGCCAGCGCCGGATCGAGGCCGCCCTGCCCTACGCCGGCGCGGTCACGCCCGCCGAAGCCTTCGCGCTGCTGGACGCCGATCCCGCGGTCAAGCTGATCGACGTCAGGACGCAGGCCGAGCGCGACTGGATCGGCCGCGTGACCGTGCCCGATGCCCAGCATTTCGGCGTGCAATGGTCGCTGTACCCGGGCGGCGCGAAGAACCCGGAATTCCTGCGGCAGCTCGGCGCCTGCGCGTCGCCGGACGACGTGCTGCTCTTCCTGTGCCGCTCGGGCGTGCGCTCGCGCTATGCGGCGCAGGTGGCGACCGAGGCCGGGTATCGGCACTGCTTCGACATCCTCGAAGGCTTCGAGGGCGATCGCGACGA
>JAMNXS010000031.1 GCA_023653025.1 Burkholderiaceae bacterium | reverse complement strand
GGCGAAATCCGCCGCAACAATCCCGCGACCTACGCCTCCTCCGTCGCATCCCCCGAAAACAATTTGCGCATGTTCGCGCCGACCTGCTGCTCGATCTTGGTCTTGAAGCCCTTGAGCATGAAACCGAGATCGAGGTCGAGCTGTACCCGGCCTTCGCCGAGCGCGAGCGTGCCGGAGAAGCCGCTGCGCCTGAACGCCAGCACCTCGCCCTCCCACGCATAGGTCATTTCATAATCGGCGGCCATCTGGTCGGCGACTTTCTGCGCGACGGCGCGTGCATCGTCCGGTGACAGCGTGTGATTCTCGACCAGCGTGATATCGGGCATTCGTGGACCTTAGGGTTGGCGTGCTTCGGGGTTAAGCAGGTTGGGCGGTACTTGCCCGGACAGTGCGGCGATCAGGTTCCGGGCCGCCGTCGTGGCCATCGCCATCCGGGTCGGACGCGATGCGCTGCCGATGTGCGGTGTGAGCGCGACATTCTTCAACTCGAGGAAGCCGGGGTTGAAGGCCGGCTCGTTCTCGAAGACGTCGATGCCGGCGGCGGCGATCGTGCCGCGCTTCAGGGCGTCGATCAGCGCGGCGTCGTCGACGATGCCGCCGCGCGCAATGTTGACCAGCGTGGCGGTCGGCTTCATCAGCGCCAGTTCGGCCGCGCCTATCGTATGGTGCGAGGCCGGCGAGTACGGCAAGACCAGCACCACGTGGTCGGCGGTGCGCAGCAGTTCTTCCTTGCCGAGATACCGTGCGTGGTTGGCATAGGCTTCCTGCTCCGGCGTCAGGCGCGAGCGGTTGTGATAGACGACCTGCATGTCGAAGCCGATTGAACGGCGCGCTATCGCCTGGCCTATGCGCCCCATGCCAATGACGCCGACGGTCGAGCCGTGGATGTCGGCGCCGAGGAAGCCGTCGTACGACCATTTCTTCCACAGGCCGGCGCGCAGGTAGTGCTCGGATTCGGTGACCCGGCGCGCGGCAGCCATCAGCAGCGCCCAGCCGAGGTCGGCGGTGGTTTCGTTCAGCACGTCGGGCGTGTTGGTGACCAGGATGCCGGCCTCGGTGGCGGCGGCGACGTCGATGTTGTTGTAGCCGACGGCCATGTTGCAGACCGCCTTCAGCCCCGGCACGCTGCGGATCACGTCGGCCGACACGCCGTCGGTCGGATTGGAGAACAGCCCGACCTTGCCCTGCAGCCGGCGCTTGAGCTCGTCTTCGCCGTAGACCTCGTCTACCTGGTTGGATTCGACGTCGAAATGCTGCGACAGCAGCTCGATCACTTCGGGGAATACCGCTCGGGTGACAAGGACTGTGGGCTTCATGGCATCAGGCTCCGTTGACGAGAATCACATGAACGCGATACGGGCCGTGCGCGCCGAGCACGATGGTCTGCTCGATGTCGCCGGTGCGCGACGGGCCCGAGATGAAATTGGTCGCCCGCGGCAATTCGCCGCGCTCGGCCTTGGCCAGCGCGAACGCATCCTCGATGGAACCGACGATGCGCGACACGGGCACGATGGCAATATGGGTTTCGGGCAGCAGCGCCGCCGACGAGAAGGTGTCCGGCCCTGACAGCAGCATCAGCGTGCCGGTCTCGGCGACCGCGCAGAAGCAGCCGGTGACGCCGACCAGGTCCTCGTTGACGGGCTTGCGGAACTCGACCGCGAGGCCCGCCGGCTGCCACGGCAGGCCGGCCAGCGTCTGCCAGGCAATCGCCTGCTTCGGCAGGCCGAGTCCGGCGAGGTAGCGGGCGGTGGCCGCCGGCACCTCGTCCAGCGACTGCACCGTGTCGAGCGTCTGCGACGTGCGCTCGGCCTGCTGACGAAAGCGGGCCACCAGGTCGGCGCCCAGGTCCGGGCGCGGGCCGGCGGCGTGGCTGCCGAGATACTGCCGCACCTGCTCGAGTTCGGCCGGGGTCGGCTGGGACGGACGGCTCTGGGCGGCGCGGATGCGGCTGAAAATGGCGGCGCGTGCGGCGGATGTATCCATGGTCTCCTCGGAAAACGTTGCCAGATTCTAGCTCAGGCCATGAATCCTGGTTTTCGCGTAGGGGTTTTGCGGGCTTGATTTGATTTCAGCAGCGAATAACAAAATATTCACGAACGGCGCCGGCCTGGGCCGGCAGCGGCGCGGCCGGGTATTTACATATTCAAAAATCATCTAAACGAGGTTTGTGACGCACGGTTGTTTGCCTTAAAATACAAGGCTTTGCGATTCCCGTTTCAAGAATAGATAGGACTGGCCTCATGACCCACGTTGTTACCGAATCCTGCATCCGCTGCCGTTATACGGATTGCGTCGATGTGTGCCCGGTGGACTGCTTCCGCGAAGGCCCCAACTTCCTCGCGATCGACCCCGACGAGTGCATCGACTGCGCGGTGTGCGTGGCCGAATGCCCGGTCAACGCGATCTACGCAGAGGAGGACGTGCCGTCCGACCAGCAGCAGTTCATCAAGCTCAACGTCGAACTGGCCCGCAAATGGCCGTCGATCACGAAATCGAAAGAGGCGCTGGGCGAAGCCGACGAATGGAAAGACGTGAAAGAGAAGCTGCAATTCCTGCAACGCTGACCGCGAGACTGAAGCTGCCGCCCCGACCCGCCCCGGCCCCGGCCGGGGTTGGCATTTGATGCACGACGAATACGATACCCGACTTATCCGCAATCGAATGAACACCACTGACAAAACCCCGATAGAAACCGATGCCGTCATCGTCGGCGCCGGCCCGGTTGGCCTGTTCCAGGTCTTCGAACTCGGCCTGCTCGAGATCAAGGCCCACGTCATCGACTCGCTGAACGCCGTCGGCGGCCAGTGCGTGGAGCTGTATCCGGACAAGCCGATCTACGACATTCCCGCCGTGCCCAGCTGCACCGGCCAGGAACTGACCGACAACCTGATGAAGCAGATCGAGCCCTTCGGCGCGACCTTCCACCTCGGGCAGGAAGTGGTGCTGGTGCAGAAGCGCGAGGATGGCCGCTTCGACCTCGAGACCTCGGTCGGCACCCGGTTCATCACCAAGACCATCTTCATCGCCGCCGGCGTCGGTTCGTTCCAGCCGCGCACGATCAAGGTCGACGGCATCGACAAGTTCGAGAACCGGCAGCTGTTCTACCGCGTCAAGGATCCGTCGCGCTTCGCGGGCCGCAATATCGTCATCTGCGGCGGCGGCGACTCCGCTCTCGACTGGGCGCTGAACCTGCAGGGCAAGGCGGAGTCGGTCATCCTGCTGCACCGCCGCGAAGAGTTCCGCGCCGCGCCGGCTTCGGTCGCGAAGATGAAGGAGCTTTGCGAGCAGTACGAAATGCAGCTGCTGATCGGCCAGGTGACCGGCTTCGAAGAAGCCGACGACAAGCTCACCGAGATCAAGGTCACCGGCGCCGACGGCGTCACGCGCCGCCTGCCGCTCGACGACCTGCTGGTGTTCTTCGGCCTGTCGCCGAAGCTCGGCCCGATCGCCGAGTGGGGCCTTGCCATCGAGCGCAAGCAGCTGGTGGTCGACACCGAGAAGTTCGAGACCAACGTCCCGGGCATCTTCGCCGTCGGCGACATCAATACCTATCCGGGCAAGAAGAAGCTGATCCTGTCGGGCTTCCACGAAGCGGCGCTGGCCGCCTTCGGCGCGGCGCCGATCATCTTCCCGGAGAAGAAAATCCACATGCAGTACACGACCACCTCGCCGAAGCTGCACAAGGTGCTGGGCGTGGAGACGCCGGTGTTCGACTGACACGTCGTACCAAGTTGGATCAGGAAGGCGCCTGCGGGCGCCTTTTTATTTTTCTGCAGCGGGAAGTTGTGATGGCGGATTTCGCTTCGCTCTATCCGCCCTACGTTTACACCACGATATAAAACTGTAGGGCGGATAGAGCGAAGCGAAATCCGCCACGCAGCCGACGGATCCGCCGCACTCGCTACCGAACCGCCTTCAACCACTCGGCCGACACGCTCGCTTTCGGCTCTCCCAGCACGAACTGCACTCCGCCCTTACCGTCGATGAAGGCCACATACGGCGTCATTCCGCGCCAGCCCGGATTGACCGAATACTGCAGCGCCTGCGGATGCCCGCGGAAGCTGAGCAGCCGGTCAGCCGGCGCGTAGTGCGGGTCGCGCAGCAGCGCCGCATCGTCGTCGCTGTCCATCGACACCACGACCAGTGTCACGCGCGGATTCGCCGCTGTCCGCTGCGCGGCAAGCCGCTTGATCGCTCCCGGACAATGGGTGCAGCCGACCGACGTGAAGACCACGATCGCCGGCCGCGATGCCGGAGCCAGCAGCGCCGGCCAGCTGCTTTTGTCGAAAGGCTCGACCGCCGCCGGGGCGGCGGCGCCGCCGCCTGCCGCGAGCGCGAGCAGGCTAGCGCAGATCGTGAACCTGAACGTCATTTTCGGTTCTCCAGACGACGGCGATGCGGCCGTCTTGCGCCGCCATGCGCGGATGGTCATTCTGCAGCGCGGACGCGCCCAGTTCGCGCAAGGCGAAACGGCGACCGCCGTCGCCCGATACCCATGCGCGCAGCCGCGTGCGCTCGCCGTCGAAACTGCGCCACGCGATCACCACGGTAGCGCCGGCCGCCGCGACGTCGGCGTGTTCCGCGCGCTCGTCCGGCAGCTCGACCGGCTTGCCCTGCGGCCGCCCGGCCGCATCCAGCCGCCCGTAGCGCACGCGCTGGCGGCCGCCCTTGTCGCCGAACCAGACCGCGTGATAGCCGCCTTTGGCATCGCGCGCCAAGCCGGGGCCGTGATGCGGGCAGGCCTTCAAAACCCACTGGTCGGCGCTGGCGCGCACGATGGCTGCGGGCGAGGTCGTGCCGACGACCGAGAACGCATGGTCGCGCACGCTGCCCGCAAACACATGGCGCCACAGCAGCGCCACGCCGCCGTCCGGCTCGGCGGCCACGGCGATACGGCAGCATTCGCAGCTGTAGTCGGCCAGCCGGGTATCGGGCCCGAAGCTCTTGCCGCCGTCGGTCGAGACGTTGTAGTAGATCGCCGCGCCCTCGTAGGCCGCCGGATCGCCGTTGGCCGCCGCCCACGCGCGCTCGGCATCGCGCTTGTCGATCCAGAAGGTGTACAGATCGCCGCGCGCATCGAAGACGATCGAGTCGAAGCGGTGCGTGATGACCTGCCGGTCCTGGTGCACGGTGAACGGCGGCGAAAAGCTCTCTCCGCCGTCGTCGGAGCGCAGCATACGGATCTCGCCGGTGTAGGGCTTGGCCAGCGGCCGCGTGTAGCTGATCGCCACCCGCCCGTGCGGGCCGAAAGCGAGCTTCGGACGGTTGTCGCCGTTGGTCGACACCAGGTCGTCGCCGTGGTCGAGCACGCGCCGCTCCTGCCACGCGCCGCTGTCGGAGCGGCGCTGCAGGAACAGCTTGCCGCGCTCGACGCCGACCAGCCACAGCGCGCCGTCCGGCGCGAATGCGGCGCTGGATGCCAGTTGCGGCTTGCCGTGGCCCGCGTGCTGCGCCGACACCGGCAGCAGGAAGGCCAGCGCCGCGATGGCAGCGATCAATTTGAGCAGTCGGTTCACCATCGTCCCTCCACACCAATGTAGCCGGCGCGCGGCAAGCCCGGCGAGAACAGCGCGGCGCCAGAGCCGAAGGAGGCGCTGTCGGCATGCCGCCGGTCGGCGAGATTGGTCACGCGCGCGAACAGGGTCCAGCGCGCATGGATACGCTGCGACGCGCGCAGGTTGAACAAGTCGTGCCCGCCGTATTTGCCTTGCAGGTTGCTTGCCTCCAGAAAATACGAACCAATGCGCACCCACTCCAGCTGCATCAGCGTGCCGGCTGCAGGTATCCACGTCAGGCGCGAGTTCGACAGCAGGCGCGGCGATGCCTCAACATAGTTTCCGGAGAAATTGAAGGCACCGCTCTGCCCGCTACCCGACCAGTCGACGTAGCGATGATCCGCGTAGGCGGCGGCAACGTCGATGCGCCACTGCGATGTCAGCGCCTTGCCGAGACCGAGCTCGATGCCCTTGTGCCGCGTCGTGCCGTTATTCGTCTGCACCACGACATTGCTGGCATCGCGCTGAGACAGCAGGTCGTCGCGCTTGTTCAGCAGGTATGCGACCAGCTCGTAGCTGAAACCCTGCGCGACGCCGCGCAGGCCCAGCTCGAACTGGTCGGCCAGTATGGGCCGCAGGTTGAGCGCGGCATTGGCCGCGGCAGCCGTCGTTCCGCCAGAGCGGAACAGCTGGTTCTCCGACGGCGTGCGAAAGCCCTGGTTATAAGACGCGAACATATGCGCGCTGGCGCCCAGCGCATAGGTGAGGCCGAGCTTGGGGCTCAGCCGCTCGAAACTGCGCGACGTATCGGCCAGCTGGAAGAAGCCGCCGGCGTTGCCGGTTAGCTGGTTGTCGATCGCGTAGCGTGCCAGGTCAAGGCGCAGACCGGCCGTGACGCGCAGCCGTTCGGAGGGCGAGGTCTCGAGATGGGTGTAAGGCGCGACACTCTGATAGTTGACCTTGTAGTCGTAGATCCTGCCGTTCACCTGGTACGAGGTGAAGTTGCGCGCCGCGCCGCTGCCGGTCGAGGCCAGGTCGATCCTGTCCTCACTGCGGCTGCTGGGGCTGGTGTCGAGGTCGAGGCCGGCGATCACGCGCGTGCGCAGCGCGTCGTCGAGGTTCTTCCGGTATTTCAGCATCAGCCCGAACGACTGCACTGCGGTGTTCTCGATCCGGCCGGTGCAGACGCCGGCGTTGGTACACGAGAAGTTGAAGCTGCCGTTGAGCTCCATCCGGTTGTCGCGGAAATACGGCGTGATGCTCAGCAATTGCCCACGCCCGAGATCGGTCTCGATATTCGACGACAGCCGCAGCGCATCGACGATGCGGTAGGCCGGCGAGCGCAGGTTGACGGTCGGGCTGTTCAGGTAGAAGTCCAGTGGCAGCGGCGAGTTGGCGCCGGTCTGCTGGTCGATATGCGTCGCGCCGAAAATGGTCTTGATAACCGTGCTGTTGTCGCGCTCGTAATCCCAGCGCAGGTTCACGCTCTGTCGGTCATAGGCGGTGCGCTCGCGCCAGCCGTCGGTGTGCGTGAGATTGAGGTCGGCGCGCACCGCACTCTGGCCGATGCGCCCGCTGTCGAGACCGCCGAGCAGCCGGCCCCAGCCGAAGCTGCCCGCCTCCAGCGACAGGTCGGCGCCGCGCGATTCGCGCGGCGTGCGCGTGAGGACATTGACGATGCCGCCGATCGCATCCGATCCGTACAAGGCCGAGCCGATGCCGCGCACCACCTCGACGCCGCCGGCCGAGGGCAGGTTCAGTTCGTACAGCGCATTGTGGTTGAAGTTGCCGGTCGCGCGGATCGGTATGCCGTCCTCGAGGAACAGGTAGAGCGGGCTGGTGGTGAAGCCCTGCCGGATCGCCGTGGTGTGGCCTTCGCCGTTGGTGACGCCGATGGCCACGCCCGGAATCTGGCCAAGCAGCTGCTGCGGATGCGCCGGGCGCACGAGTTCGATGGCGTCGCGGCCGATGATGCCGACCGACGACGGGGTTTCAGACAGCGGCACCTGCTCGCGGGTGGCGGTGACCGTCACCGCGGGCAGTGCCCCGTTGTCGGCCATTGCCGCGTCGGCAATGGCCATGGCCGCAGCCGCGAGCGCGCGCGGTAGCGAATAACGCATGTAATACTCCTGAAAGCAGTCAGCCCGGCCTGCTAGCGTAGGCCGGTGCGGAAAACGGGTCTTGACGTCAGGAGAATGGGGGCGGTGCGCGCGAATGGAGCGCGTGTCCGGGGAAGACGATGAAGGTAAGGCCGGGAACAACTGCCGGCGACGCGTCGGAGAGACCGGCGCGAAGATGCGGGGTGACATCAAACCGGGGAACGGCGCCCGAGGCAACGCACAGCGCACAGTGGTCGGCGCCGGCATGCGCCGCCGTTTTCTGCGCCTTGCCCTGCACCGGGTCCTGCGCCGGGTCGGCCTGTATCCGCTGCAGGCCGGACACCGAGCAGACCTCGATCCAGCGCGCCGGCGACGCCGTGCGCGCAGCCGCCCACGCCGGCAGCAGCGCCTGCATCAGCAGGGCGAACAGCAGCAGCGCGGCGAGCGGGAACCGGGAAGACGAGCGGAAATTCATCGGCGCAGAGTGTATCACGGGCAAGCATGCACGACCGTCAACCCCTTTGCGCTCCCTCGGATAAAAGTCCGACCGTGCGGCTTTGCCGGGACAATTCCGGCAAAACTGCGGTCTAATTTCCCGACTGCGGCAGTCGGGAATGACGGTGCGGCAATGACCATGCTCGGCTTTCCCGCCATCGGACACGCAGAATAAATGGTTGCAAAATGACCAACCGGTTCGGCGCGGAGCGCACAATCGGTGTGTTACATTCAGGAAAAAATGCGGCAGCTGCGCTGCCGTGCGTCGAGAGCGTCGATCCCCGCGGCAAATGACAGGCAAAGCCGGGGCTGCTCATGCTTTATTCGATCAAATGTTCGAGTATTGTGCTTGCTGCATTGCAGAAACACCGACTACGCGACACAATTCGAGCGTCTTGAATGAGGGGTCACCATGCTCTACCAACTGCACGAGATGAACCGCACCCTGCTCAGCCCGCTGATCCAGTGGGCCGAGGCATCGTCGAAGCTGTTCACCAACCCGGTATCGCCCTTTGCCCATACGCCCTTTGCGCAGCGGATCGCGGCCGGCTATGAACTGATGTTCAGGCTCGGCAAGGAATATGAAAAGCCGGCCTTCGGCATCACGTCGACCGAGGTGGCCGGCGTCAAGACTGCCGTCATCGAGGAGGTCGCCGACGACAAGCCGTTCTGTAAGCTGCTGCATTTCCGCAAGGACCACCGCGACCCGGCGCTGCGCGAGCTAGCGCAACCCGTCGTGCTGCTGGTGGCACCGCTGTCGGGCCATCATGCGACGCTGCTGCGTGACACCGTGCGCGCGCTGCTGCCCGAGCATGACGTCTACATCACCGACTGGACCGATGCGCGCATGGTGCCGCTCGAGCACGGCTCCTTCCATCTGTACGACTATGTCTATTACGTGCAGGAGTTCATCCGCTTCCTCGGTGCCGGCGTGAACGTGATCTCGGTCTGCCAGCCGACGGTGCCGGTACTGGCCGCGATCTCGCTGATGGCCAGCGCCAAAGAGCCGGTGATGCCGAAGACGATGGTGATGATGGGCGGCCCGATCGATCCGCGCAAGTCGCCGACAGCGGTCAACGACCTCGCGACCAACAAGCCCTACGCCTGGTTCGAGAACAACGTCATCTACAACGTGCCGCCGAACTATCCGGGCTATGGCCGCCGTGTCTATCCGGGCTTCCTGCAGCATGCCGGCTTCGTGGCGATGAATCCGCGCCGCCATGCGCAGAGCCACTGGGAGTTTTATCTGCACCTGCGCGAAGGCGACAACGAGTCGGCCGAGGAGCACCGCAAATTCTACGACGAGTACAACGCCGTGCTCGATATGCCGGCCGAGTACTACCTCGAGACCATCAAGACCGTGTTCCAGGACCACGCACTGCCGCTCGGCACCTGGGAAGTCGAGGGCAAGCCGGTGCGGCCGCAGGACATCACGAACGTCGCGCTGTTCACCATCGAGGGCGAACTGGACGACATCTCCGGCTCCGGCCAGACGCGCGCCGCGCAGGACCTGTGCGCGGGCATACCGAAGCAGGACAAGCAGCACTTCACCGCGCCCAAGTGCGGCCATTACGGCATCTTCTCCGGCCGCCGCTGGCGCGAGATCATCGCGCCGAAGATCGCGGAGTTCATCAGGGCGCACGCCTGACGCGCGCAGGCTCCGGCACAAGGCCGCCCCTCGGGGCGGCCTTGTTGCTTTCGGCAGCGGCAAATATCGGATAATGCCGGGATATGTCCGAATCCCCGAAATCACTGGCCGAACGCATCGAGGACCTGCTGCCGCAGACGCAGTGCACGAAATGCGGCTTCCCCGCCTGCCGTCCGTACGCGGAAGCGATCGCGGACGGCAGCGCCGGCTACAACCAGTGCCCGCCGGGCGGCGCTGAAGGCGTCGCGCGCATTGCCGCGCTGCTCGGCAAGCCGGTCATTCCGATCCATCCCGCGCATGGCCACGAGCGCGAGCGGCCGGTGGCCGTGATCGACGAGGCGGTCTGCATCGGCTGCACGCTCTGCATCCAGGCCTGCCCGGTCGATGCCATCGTTGGCGCTGCCAAGCAGATGCACACCGTCGTGCCGGCGCTGTGCACCGGCTGCGACCTGTGCGTGGCGCCCTGCCCGGTCGACTGCATCAGCATGGTCACGGCCACGCCGGGCCGCACCGCCTGGGCCGCCTGGACGCAGCAGGACGCCGACGCCGCGCGCCAGCGGCACGCGGCGCGCGCGCACAGGCTCAGGCGCGACAAGGAAGAAAACGACGCGCGGCTGGCCGCCAAGGCCGTCGCCAAGCTGAAGGAAGTGGACGCCTCGACGCCGGCCGGCGCGGCCGAGCAGGCGGAAAAGGAGCGCAAGCGCGCCATCATCCAGGCGGCGATGGAGCGCGCGCGCCTGCAGAAGGAGAAGGCGGCGCAGGACACCGTACAGGACCCCGCGCAAGACAAGCCATGAACGCAGACAAACGCCGGCAGATTTTCGAGCGCCTGAAGCAGGCCAATCCGCACCCCACCACCGAGCTCGAGTACACGACGCCGTTCGAGTTGCTGATCGCGGTGATCCTGTCGGCGCAGGCGACCGATGTCTCGGTCAACAAGGCTACGCGCAGGCTGTATCCGATAGCGAATTCGCCGGCCGCCATTCACGCGCTGGGCGTCGACGGACTGATCCCCTACATCCAGACCATCGGCCTCTACAAGACCAAGGCGAAGAACGTAATCGAGACCTGCCGGCTGCTTGTCGAGCAGCATGGCGGCCACGTGCCGCGCGACCGCGAATCGCTGCAGGCGCTACCTGGCGTCGGCCGCAAGACCGCGAATGTCGTGCTCAATACCGCCTTCGGCGTGGCGGCGATGGCGGTCGACACGCATATCTTCCGCGTCTCCAACCGCACCGGTATCGCACCCGGCAAGAATGTCGATATCGTCGAGGCGAAGCTGATGAAGTTCGTGCCGGCCGACTACCTGATGGACGCGCATCACTGGCTGATCCTGCACGGCCGCTACACCTGCACCGCGCGCAGCCCGCAATGCTGGAACTGCCTGATTGCCGACCTCTGCGAGTACCGCCCCAAGACCCCCGCGCCCGACCAGGGCCTGTGACCAGCGTGGCAGCCTTTTTCCACACCGCCGTCGGGCTCGGCGAGATGGGCAAGATGGGTGCCAGGACGCAGCCGCTGGCGGTCGGGTTCCGAGCGGAGTCGGGGTAAAGTACTGTCATGTTCAATCCCACCCGAGACGAAGTCCGTCGCTTCTTCTGTGACACCTGGCGCAAGGCCGGCGCCGGCGAGATCCTGACGCCGCTGGAAGCAATCGCGCGCGACTGGCTGCTGCAGCATCCGGAATACGAAGCCGAACTGGCCGACGCCAACGCCGCGCAGGCCGCCGACTACGATATCGGCAAGGGCCAGTCGAACCCCTTCCTCCACCTCGCCATGCACCTGTCGATTTCGGAACAGGTATCGATTGACCAGCCGCCCGGCATACGCGACGCCTATGTCCGGCTCGCCGCCCGGTCGGGCGAGCACGACGCGCAGCACGCCATCATGGAGTGCCTCGGCGAAATGCTGTGGACCGCGCAGCGCAACGGCACACCGCCGGACGGGCAGGCCTACATCGACTGCGTCAACCGCAAAGCACGGGGGTAGTCCGCAGGACAGCAGCGGACAACAAAAAACCGCGGCAAGCCGCGGTTTTTTCAGGACAGCGCAGAGTTACTTGCGCACCACCAGCGAGCCCGGCAGGCTGGCGAGGTAGGCGGAAATGTCGTCGATGTCCTTGGCCGACAGCGGCTTGGCCATGCCGGCCATGATCGCGTTGCCGCGGCCATTGGCGGCGTTGCCACCGCGCTGGTAGGCTTTCAGCGAATGCTTCAGGTAGTCGGCATGCTGGCCGGCCAGCTTCGGGTAGCTGGGGTCGATCGGCGTGTTGTAGTCTGCGCCGTGGCAGGATGCGCAGTTGTACTTCTGTGCGGCGGCCTTGCCTGCCTCGACATTGCCGGCGAAGGCATTGACGGACAGCGCAAGCGCCAGCAGGGCAACAATCTTTTTCATGAAGAGCTCCGTTTATTTCTGCTGCGCGTAGTAGGCGGCGAGATCGGCGATGTCCTGGTCGGACAGGCCCTTGGCGATGCCTACCATCGACGGATGGTTGCGCTCGCCTTTCTTGTAGGCGTTCAGCGCGGCGGCAATGTACTTCTCGGACTGGCCGCCCAGCATCGGAACGCGATAGACCTCGGGGTAAGTCGCCTTGTAACCGGCGATGCCATGGCAGCCGACGCACATCGCTACCTTGTTTTTGGCGGCAGCGGCGTCGCCCTTGATGTCAGCGGCCGCGGACACCTGAGCCACACCCGCCAGAGCGAGGAGAGCAAAGAGTTTTTTCATGATAGCCCGGTAGTTGGATAAAACGAGGTGACGGAAACAGGCTTTTTAGAGTGGACCAGCTTGTTGTGTTGCCTGCCCGTGCAAAAAAAGCGCCCAAATTCTAACCAAAACACCGGGCTCTGTCGATTTGTATTTCCGGCTGCTATTCACCAAATAGATGACCCTTCAGTAGGGTTCTATCCTCTGCGGTGCTGCCGATGCTGGCACTGCCGTGCAGCCCGGTGTCGGGCCGTCGTTTATACTGAGCCGCTTCTTTCCCGACTCGACGATTCCCGATGAACGCGCCCAAACGCTTCGATGGCTCCGACCAGTACGTTGCCACGCAGGACCTGAAACTCGCCGTCAACGCCGCCCTCACGCTGCAGCGTCCGCTGCTGATCAAGGGCGAGCCCGGCACCGGCAAGACCATGCTCGCGGAGGAAGTGGCCGCCGCGCTGGAGATGCCACTTTTGCAATGGCATATCAAGTCCACCACCAAAGCGCAGCAGGGCCTGTACGAATACGACGCGGTGTCGCGGCTGCGCGATTCGCAGCTCGGCGACGAGCGCGTGAAGGACATCCACAACTACATCGTCAAGGGCGTGCTCTGGCAGGCGTTCACGGCAGACGAGCCGGTTGTGCTGCTGATCGACGAAATCGACAAGGCCGACATCGAATTCCCGAACGATCTGCTGCGCGAACTCGACCGCATGGAGTTCTACGTCTACGAAACGCGCGAGATGGTGCGCGCGAAGCACCGGCCGCTGGTCATCATCACGTCGAACAACGAGAAGGAGCTGCCGGACGCCTTCCTGCGCCGCTGCTTCTTCCATTACATCAAATTCCCGGACAAGGAGACGATGCAGCAAATCGTCGATGTCCATTTCCCGACCATCAAGCGCGACCTGCTGGCCTCGGCGCTGCATACGTTCTTCGAGCTGCGCGAGGTGCCCGGGCTGAAGAAGAAACCGTCGACCTCCGAACTGCTGGACTGGCTCAAGTTGCTGCTGGCCGAAGACATCCCGCCCGAAGCGCTGCAGTCGAAAGACCACAAGAGCATCGTGCCGCCGCTGCATGGCGCGCTGCTCAAAAACGAGCAGGATGTGCACCTGTTCGAGCGGCTGGTCTTCATGTCGCGGCAGAACCGTTAAGCGCGACCCGCCGACATGCTGATCGACTTCTTCTTCACGCTCAAGGATGCGAAGGTTCCGGTCTCGATCAAGGAGTTCCTGATCCTGCTCGAGGCGCTCGACAAGCAGGTGATCGCCTCCTCGCTCGACGAGTTCTACTACCTCGCGCGCACCACGCTGGTGAAGGATGAAGCCCACTTCGACAAGTTCGACAAGGCCTTCGGCCATTACTTCCACGGGGCGCAGCAACTGTTCGACAAGACGCCCGAGATCCCGCTCGACTGGCTGATGAAGCGCATACAGCGCGAGCTCACGCCCGAGCAGCGCGCGCAGCTCGAGAAGTTCGGCTATGACAAGCTGATGGAGCGCCTCAAGCAGCTGCTCGACGAGCAGAAGGCCCGCCACGAGGGCGGCAACAAGTGGATAGGCACCGGCGGTACCTCGCCCTTCGGCAATGGCGGCGTCAACCCGGAGGGCATACGCATCGGCGGCAAAGGCGGCCAGCGCAGCGCGGTCAAGGTCTGGGAAGCGCGCGCCTTCCGCGATTACGACAGTGAACGCGAGCTCGGCACCCGCAACATCAAGGTCGCGCTGCGGCGGCTGCGCAAGTTTGCCCGCGAAGGACTGCAGGAAGAACTCGCGCTCGACGACACGATACGCGCCACCGCCAACAATGCCGGCTGGCTCGACCTGAAAATGCAGCCCGAGCGCAAAAACAAGGTCAAGGTGCTGATGCTGATGGACGTCGGCGGCAGCATGGACGACCACATCGCGCAGGTCGAGGAACTGTTCTCGGCGGCCCGCTCAGAGTTCAAGAACATGGAGTTCTTCTATTTCCACAACTGCGTGTACGAAACGCTATGGAAGAACAACCGCCGCCGCCATGCGGAGCGCTTCGCGACCTGGGACGTGCTGCGCAAGTATCCGCCGGACACCAAGCTGATCTTCGTCGGCGATGCGACGATGAGCCCGTATGAAATCGTGCAGCCGGGCGGCTCGGTCGAATACAACAACGAAGAGGCCGGCGCGGTCTGGCTGCAGCGCTTCGCCCACCAGTTTCCGAAAACCATCTGGCTCAACCCCGAGCCCGAGGGCCTGTGGCAATACCGGCAATCGATCGCGATCATCCGTCAGCTGATGTCCAACCGCATGTATCCGGTGACGATGGAGGGGCTCGACCGGGCGATGCAGGTGTTGTCGAAGTAGTGGCATGGCATCGCATGGCGGATTTCGCTGCGCTCTATCCGCCCTACGGTTCGTAAGCGATCAGGAGTTGCCGTAGGGCGGGTAGAGCCGCAGGCGAAACCCGCCGTCATACCGCCGCCTCCTACCGAATCCGGCCATCCCTGACAAAATTCATTAGAATTGCCCGGTTTGCCCCAACGGGCTCCTCCGATTCCACATCCCACCCCTCCGAATGGCCAGCAAAAAACCCGACTACAGCGAATCGTCGATCCGCGTCCTCAAAGGCCTCGAGCCGGTCAAGCAGCGGCCGGGCATGTACACCCGCACCGAGAACCCGCTGCACATCATTCAGGAAGTGATCGACAACGCCTCCGACGAAGCGCTCGGCGGCTATTGCAAGCACATCCAGGTGACGATGAATGCCGACGGCAGCATCAGCGTCGAGGATGACGGCCGCGGCATTCCGGTCGGCCTGCATCCGGAAGAAAAAGTGCCGACCGTCGAGATCGTCTTCACCCGCCTGCACGCCGGCGGCAAGTTCGACAAGGGTTCGGGCGGCGCGTATGCGTTTTCCGGCGGCCTGCATGGCGTCGGCGTGTCGGTGACGAACGCGCTGGCGGCGAAGCTCCAGATCACGGTCTGGCGCAAGGACGACAAGGGCCATGGCGTGCACAGCATCGAGTTTGCCGACGGCGACGTCGTGCAGAAGCTGAAATCGCGCGCCGCGAACAGGGACGACAAAAAATCCGGCACCCGCGTGACCGTCTGGCCGAACCCGAAATACTTCGACTCGCCGCAGATCCCGATTCCCGAGCTGCAGCGCCTGCTGCGCTCGAAGGCCGTGCTGCTGCCCGGCGTGCGCGTGTCGTTCACGCAAGAAAAAACCGGCGACGCGCAGTCGTGGCTGTACGAGCAAGGCCTGCGCGGCTACCTGAACGAGGCGCTGGCGCAGACCGGCAGCGGAGCGACCCTGATTCCGTTGTTCGAGGGCGAGCAGTACGCAAACGCCGATGCCGACGGCTTCGCCGAGGGCGAAGGCGCGGCCTGGGTGGTGGCCTGGACCGAAGACGGCGCGGTCGTGCGCGAGTCGTATGTGAACCTGATACCGACGCCGGCCGGCGGCACGCATGAATCCGGCCTGCGCGAAGGCCTGTTCAGTGCGGTCAAGGGATTCGTCGAGCTGCACTCGCTGCTGCCGAAAGGCGTCAAGCTGCTGCCGGAAGATGTCTTCGCGCGCACGTCATTCGTGCTGTCCGCGAAAGTGCTCGACCCGCAGTTCCAGGGGCAGATCAAGGAGAAGCTGAACTCGCGCGATGCGGTGCGGCTAGTCGCCGGCTTCTCGCGCGGCGCGCTCGAACTGTGGCTGAACCAGCATGTCGACTACGGCAAGAAGCTGGCCGACCTCGTGATCAAGCAGGCGCAGAGCCGGCTGCGCTCGGCGCAGAAGGTCGAGAAGCGCAAGCAGTCCGGCGTGGCGGTGTTGCCGGGCAAGCTGACCGACTGCGAATCGACCGACATCACCCGCAACGAGATCTTCCTGGTCGAGGGCGACTCGGCCGGCGGCTCGGCCAAGATGGGCCGCGACAAGGAGTTCCAGGCCATCCTGCCGCTGCGCGGCAAGGTGCTGAACGCGTGGGAGACCGAACGCGACCGCCTGTTCGCCAACAACGAGATCCATGACATCGCGGTGGCGATCGGCGTCGATCCGCATGGGAAGAACGACGATCCCGACCTGTCGGGGCTGCGCTATGGCCGCGTCTGCATACTGTCGGACGCCGACGTCGACGGCTCGCACATTCAGGTGCTGCTGCTGACGCTGTTCTTCCGCCATTTCCCAAAACTGATAGCGCGCGGCCACATCCACATCGCGCGGCCGCCGCTGTATCGCGTCGATGCGCCGGCGCGCGGCAAGAAGCCGGCCCAGAAAATCTATGCGCTCGACGACGGCGAGCTCGAGGCCATCGAAGACAAGCTGCGCAAGGATGGCGTGAAGGAAGGCGCATGGAGCATTGCGCGCTTCAAGGGTCTCGGCGAAATGAGCGCCGAGCAGTTGTGGGAAACCACGATGAACCCCGACACGCGCCGCCTGCTGCCGGTAGCTATCGGCGAGCTGGGCACCAAGGCGTCCGAGGACCGCTTCACCATGCTGATGGGCAAAGGCGAGGCCGCGGCGCGGCGCGCGTGGCTCGAGGAGCATGGGAATGAGGTGGAAGCCGATATTTGAATGATGGGAAATGGCGGATTTCGCTTCGCTCTATCCGCCCTACGCCCCTACGCACGACCACTTCCGTAGGGCGGATAGAGCGAAGCGAAATCCGCCGCAACAACGCAAACCATGACCGACCAAACCAACCTCTTCGAATCCGCCGCCGACGACGCCGGCGAGTCGCTGACGCTCGCCACCTTTGCCGAGCGCGCCTATCTCGATTACGCGATCTCGGTCGTCAAGGGCCGCGCATTACCCGACGTCTGCGACGGCCAGAAGCCGGTGCAGCGGCGCATCCTGTATGCGATGGACCAGCTGAAGCTCGATCCGGCGGCCAAGCCGCGCAAGTCGGCGGCCGTGGTCGGCGACGTGCTCGGCAAGCTGCACCCGCATGGCGACCAGTCGGTTTACGACGCGATGGTGCGCATGGCGCAGGACTTCGCGCTGCGCTATCCGCTGGTCGATGGCCACGGCAATTTCGGCTCGCGCGACGGCGACGGCGCGGCGGCGATGCGCTATACCGAAGCGCGGCTGACGCCGATCTCGCGCCTGCTGCTCGACGAAATCAACATGGGCACCGTCGATTTCGCGCCCAACTACGACGGCTCGAGCGAAGAGCCGAAGCTGCTGCCGGCGCGCCTGCCCTTCGTGCTGCTCAACGGCGCCTCCGGCATCGCGGTCGGCCTCGCCACCGAGATCCCGTCGCACAACCTGACCGAAGTCGCCGCGGCGGCCGTGGCCGTCATCAGGAACCCGAAGCTCTCGCATGACGAACTGATGGCGCTGATCCCCGGCCCCGACTTCCCCGGCGGCGGGCAGATCATCACGCCGGCCTCGCAGATCAGCGAGATCTACCAGAGCGGACGCGGCAGCATCAAGGTGCGCGCGCGCTGGAAGATCGAGGACCTCGCCCGCGGCCAGTGGCAGCTGGTGGTCACCGAACTGCCGCCGGGTACCTCGGCGCAGAAGATCCTCGAAGAGATCGAGGAACTGACGAACCCCAAGGTCAAGCTCGGCAAGAAGAGCCTGACGCCCGAGCAGCTGGCGACGAAGCAAACCACCTTGTCGGTGCTCGACACCGTGCGCGACGAATCCGGCCGCGACGCGCCAGTGCGACTCGTGTTCGAGCCGAAATCGAAGAACCAGGACCAGGAAGAATTCAGCAACCTGCTGCTCGCGCACACGTCGCTCGAGAACAATGCGCCGGTCAACCTCGTGATGATCGGCGCCGACGGCCGTCCGCGCCAGAAAGGCGTGGGCGAGATCCTGCGCGAATGGATCGGCTTCCGCTTCGCGACCGTCACCCGCCGCACGCGGCACCGGCTCGGCAAGGTCGACGACCGCATCCACATCCTCGAAGGCCGCGAGGCGGTCCTGCTGAACATCGACAAGGTGATCCGGATCATTCGCGAATCGGACGAGCCCAAGCCCGCGCTGATGCAGGCTTTCAAGCTCTCCGAGCGGCAGGCCGAAGACATCCTCGAGATCCGGCTGCGGCAACTGGCGCGGCTGGAAGCGATCAAGGTACAGCAGGAACTGGCCGAACTGCGCAAGGAAAAGGTCACGCTGCAGGATCTGCTCGACAATCCGGCGTCGATGAAGAAGTTGCTGATCAAGGAGATCGAGGGCGATGCGAAGCAGTACGGCGACAAGCGCCGCACGCTGATCAAGGAGGCCGAGCGCGCGGTCGCCGAGCAGAAGGTGATCGACGAGCCAGTCACCGTGATCGTTTCGCAAAAGGGCTGGGTGCGTGCGCGCCAGGGCCATGGCCACGACGCGCAGCAGTTCGGCTTCAAGGCCGGCGATGCGCTGTACGCGACCTTCGAGTGCCGCACCACCGATTCCCTGCTCGCCTTCGGCTCGAATGGCCGCGTGTACTCGGTGTCGGTCGCGCAGCTGCCGGGCGCGCGCGGCGACGGCGTGCCGGTAACGACGCTGGTCGAAGTCGAATCCGGCACCCGGCTTATCCACTACTTTGCCGGCGCGGCCGATACCGCCCTGCTGCTCGCCTCGACCGCTGGCTACGGCTTCTCGGCCAAGGCCGGCGACATGGTGTCGCGCCAGAAAGGCGGCAAGTCGTTCATGACACTCGATACCGGCGACGAGCCGGTGATGCCGCGCGTGATCGCCAAGGGCGCGACCCGGATCGCCTGCCTGTCGGAAAACGGCCGGCTGCTGGCGTTCGGCATCGACGAGATAAAGACCCAGCCCGGCGGCGGCCGCGGCGTGATCCTGATGGAGCTCGACCTCGACGAGAAGCTGCTGGCGGCGCAAGCGATCGGCCCCAAGGGCGTGAAGGTGATCGGCAGCGGACAGCGCAGCGGCAAGCCGCAGGAAACCAACCTCTCCGGCGCCGACCTGACGGCCCATGTTGGCAAGCGTGCGCGCAAGGGCAAGCTGCTGACCTCGCGCATGAAAGTCGAGCGGCTCGAGGCGCTCGGCTGATGACGGCGATGCGGCCGATACGGTCCACAAGTACGCGCCTGCTGGCCACCTTCGTGCTGGCAGCCGCATGCGCCAGTTGCACGAACGTCAATCCGTATTTCGATCCGTCGAAGCCGCATCACACGCGCGAGGGCTTTCGCAACAACTACCTTCAGGGGCCCATCGGCGGCAACTTCTTGCGCTGGCAGTGGGAGCGCTGGCGCGACGGCCTGCCCAAGCCGCCAGCCAACGGCTATGCGTTTCCGGTCGAGCGCCCTGACATCGACTGGCTGAAGCAGAACCGCAGCGAGGCCACCGCCACATGGATCGGCCATGCGACCGTGCTGCTGCAAGTGGGCGGCCTGAATATCCTGACCGACCCGATGTTTTCCGAGCGCGCGTCGCCGCTGTCGTGGATAGGGCCCAAACGCAAGACGCCGCCCGCCATGCGCATCGACGAGTTGCCGCGCATCGACGCGGTGATCGTCTCGCACAATCATTACGATCATCTCGACCTGCCGACGCTACGCGCGCTGGACAAGCAGGCCGGCGGCCCGCCGCTGTTCCTGATGCCGCTGGGCGTCGGCGACTGGCTGAAGCGCCAGGGCATAGCAAACGTGCAGCAGCTGGACTGGTGGCAGTCGCACCCTGTCGGCGGCAGCCGCCTGCATTTCGTACCGGTGCAGCACTGGTCGGCGCGCGGGCTGTTCGACCGCTTCGAGACGCTATGGGGCGGCTGGGTGATCGAATCGCAGGCCGACGGCAAGCCGTTCAAGGCGTTCTTCACCGGCGACACCGGCTACTCGAAGGACTTCATCGACATCCACCGCCGCTTCGGTGACTTCGATTTCGCGATGATACCGGTCGGCGCCTACGAGCCACGCTGGTTCATGAAGCCGCAGCACGTGAATCCGGAGGAAGCGGTGCAGATCCACCGCGACCTGCGGGCGCGCAGGTCGCTGGGGATACATTGGGGGGCGTTCGAGTTGACGGATGAGGCGTTGGATGAGCCGCCGCCTGCGCTCGAGTCCGCTGTTGCCGAGGCTGGAATCAGCCCCGGACATTTTTACGCGACGCCGACGGGCCAGACTCGCCGCATCGATCGCTGACGCGCTTTACAGGGCGAGCCGGGGCGGAACGACAGCACCGAGGTTCGGGCCGCCCGGAGTGCCGCTCACATTGCATTTCGAGGTGTCGGAGCTGAGCTGCATCTCGATGTATTTAACCTGACCTGCCCAGCTGGCAGAAAGCACCTCCACGCAAGCGAACGCGACGATTTTCTGGTCGGTTCTTATCTGGCTCGAATCATCGACAACGGGAACGACGCTGTACTGGCATGCCTTGGTGCCGGCTGCGCTGCAGTTCTGGATTTCCTGGTACATGGATGCCATGTTGCCGCTGGCGATATAGGTATCGCCGCCAATGCTTAGCGGCGTCGGGTTGCCGTCGTTGATCAGTTTCCGGACATCGTTGGCCGAATTCGAGTCGAGGTCGAAGGTTGTCCATTGACCAGAATCACAACTCGTGCCCTTGAAAACATACTCGGATACGGCCGGAAATCTGTAGGTCTCGCCTGCCTTCGTCGTTATCGTCACATCCTGCTTGTTGCCGGGTCCCACGACAATATCGGTCTTCCTGTCTGCCACGAGCGGTTCGTTCTTCGCCGAGTCCCAATAACGATCAAACAGGCATTTGGACAAAACGAAAGGCGTGAGCGTGCTCGGGCTCACCCCTTGCGGAGGCGATATGACGGCCACTGCACGAGCATCCAGCGGAATGTCATTGTGACCGAAGATCCGGGACAGGAAGGTGCTGGCCCCTCCTCCATTGCTGGCCGAATCCAGCGGAACATTGACTTGTACTGCCGGCACGTCATTGGCAGTCTGCGCCCAGCCCGGCGCAACAGGCGCGGGGGTAAAAACGGAAGTGGACAAGTTCCAGTATCCGGCTTGCACTTCTGCCTTGGACAAGGTTCGGCTCTCCGCCTTGTTATGCTGAAGATAAGCCGTTGCCTTGTTTTTTGCACTGTCCCACGTGGGTTCCGGCAAGCCGGTATTGGCGCAATCCGCCCTGGAAAACAAGCACGATGCCCCGGCAAGTGCACTTGCATCGGCATTGTTCTGTAGTTCATTTCTTACCACATACGCGTGGGCAAAATCTATGGCAAACGCACCCACACCGATCAAGGACACCAGCGTAAATGCAGTGATTACGGCAACCGCGCCTTTCTGCTTGCGCGGGACCATCGACCAGCGGGGCCGTTTGGAAAAAATGGAAGGCATCATGATCTCACCTGCAATCGTTATTCATTGATCATCGTCGCGGTTGATGACAGCGTTATCGGCCCCGTCATTGCCGACAGCAATGGCCCCAGTCCCAGACCCGTGAACGTGTAGTTGACGGTCACCGTCAGGTTGGCGCCCGAAACACCGCCGCCATTGTTCACTGCGACTGTAGGCGCTCCGCTGCCGAACGAAACCAAGCGGTCCGCTGCGTAGCTGAGCGCCTTTGCCTCGATCTGGGCGTTGGTCAGCCGCGTCGTTCTCACCACCACCCCCGCGCGCGCCGCTTCGCGCGCCGCATTGGTAATGACGGCCTTGTCGTACAGCGCAAGGCTGAATTCGATCGTCGAAAAAATGATCAGCAGTAGCAATGGGAGAACAATCGCGAACTCGACTGCTGCCCCTCCGCGACTTGTTCGATGTATCGGTCTCATGCGATTCATTGATATCACTCCCCCTAAAGCCTTTCTCGTTCATCGACCCTTGCAGTGCTTCACGCTGCCACTTTTTCAATCCCTTAGAAGACTTCAAACTTTCGATTTTTCTGCCAGAAAATTGTTCCTCCAGTCATTGAAGTGAGGAAAGCCGGTCTTTAGCATGAGCAACTCTTGCTCATCGCAAAGCCGACATGAACCGACTCACTTTCGCAGGAACGTTCCGCCGTCTTACCTCCGCCATCGCACTGGCCGCCATCAGCCTGTCGCCGACCGGCCATGCGGCCAATACGCTGCCGCCGACGGTCGATCCGACGGTCAATGAACAGGTGCTGATGCTGCCCGTCGTGCAGAACGGCAGCACGTTTCAGTTCGAGACCACGATCTACAAGCCGCCCGGCACCGGCCCCTTCCCGCTGCTGGTGATGAACCACGGCAAGGAACGCGGCAACCCGGTCAACCAGAAGCGCGACCGCTTCCTGTCGATGAGCCGCGAGTTCGTCAAGCGCGGCTATGCCGTCGTGGTGCCGATGCGCAAGGGCTTCTCGCAATCGAGCGGCACCTACAGCGACTACGGCTGCAACATGAAGGACAACGGTCAGCAGCAGGCCGACGACGTGACGGCCGTGCTCGATGCGCTCGTCAAGCAGCCGTGGGTCGACCGGAGCCGCATCGTCGTGGCCGGCCAGTCGTATGGCGGCCTCGCGACGATGGCCTTCGGCACGCGCCAGTATCCGGGCGTGCGCGGGCTGCTGAACTTCGCGGGCGGGCTGCGCATCGACGGCGGCAACTGCGACTGGAAGAGCTCGCTGGTGACGGCTTTTGCCAGCTATGGCGCGGCGACCTCGCTGCCCAGCCTGTGGTTCTACGGCGAGAACGACACTTTCTTCGACCACCCGCTCGCGCAGCGGCTGCAGCAGGCTTATCAGGCGGCCGGCGGCCCGTCGCAGCTGATCGCCTACGGGCCGTTCAAGAACGATGCGCACGGCATGGTCGGCAGCCGCGACGGTGTATCGATCTGGCTGCCCGAAGTCGAGCGCTTCCTGCGCGGCATCGGCATGCCGACCGAGGTGACGGTGGCCATCGCCGACACGCCGCGTCCGCCAGCGACGACTTTCGCCACAGTCGACAACGTGAGCGCCATTCCCTACCTGACCGACAAGGGACGCAACGGCTACCGCGAGTACCTGCAGAAATCGGCGCCGCGCGCCTTCGCGCTCTCGAGCTCGGGCGCCTGGAGCTGGGCCGAGGAAGGCGACGATCCTGCGGCGCGCGCGGTGGCTTCCTGCCAGAAGAACAGCAAGGTGCCGTGCAAGTTGTACTCGATCGACCATGATGTCGTGTGGGCTGAGCCGGGCAATCTGAATCCGCCGCTGGCGATCAACTGATCCGCATCAGGACGCCGGCTGCGGCTCGGCCGTGGCCAGCCGCTGCTTCAGGTCGTCCAGATCCTTGAAGTCGTGGCCGAGCACCACGCGCAGCCGGGCGCCGCTCAGTTCTTCGTTCGGGCGCAGCGCGGGCCGGCCGCCGAGGTCCTCCGCAAGCCGGCGCGCAGCCGGCTTGTGCGGCTGCACGTACTCGACGCGGGTCTGCCGGACGAGGAAATCGGAATGGTTGGCCGTGCGCACGACCGCCCATTCGGCTCGCGGTAGCAGCGTCTTCAGTTGCCGCGCCAATCCCGTCACGCCGTTGCCGTTCACCAGCTCGACCGTGAAGATGCGCGTTGCGACGCGCGGCACCGCGCTGCCGCGGCTGTCGGCCGGTGCGGCGAGCAGCGACACGGGCACCGGCGCTGCGGCCATTGGCGCTGCGGCCACTGGCACCACGGCCGGCGCTGTCGCCACCAGAGCTTGCGGCGCAGCCAGCAGGTTCACGGCAGGGCGATCCGGGATCGCGGTGCTCGCCACCGGATAGCGGATGGCATAGATGCCGTTCGAGACGAGGTCGATGCCGCCGGCCGGCGAAGGCGCGGCGACAGGCTCGGTATCGGGTTGAGCGGGCACGGCGGGTACGATGGGCACGTCGACCACCGCCCGTGCGCCAAGCTGCTGTTCAAGCGCCGCCAGCCGGCGCCGCGCGTTCTCGTTGCCGGCGTCGAGGTCCACCGCGCGCTGGTAGGCGTCGCGCGCATCGAAGAGCTGGCCTCGCATCTGGTAGGCATGGCCGAGATTGGCATACACATGCGATTGCGGATGACGCTGGCCCAGTTCGACCAGCATGCCGATGGCGCGGTCGACGTCGCCGCTGGCGCCGATCAGGGCGGCCATCGCGTTCTTCGCTTCCGCATGCTGGGGGTCGATGGACAGCGCGCTCAGGTAAGCCTTCTGGGCTTCCGGATACTGGCCCGCCAGATGAAACTGCCGGCCGCGCTGGTACTCCCCGTCGGCCGTCATCGCCATTTTCGGCGGGGTCTTCCAGAAGGCGAGGCTGCCGTCGGTCAGTGACGAGCAGCCTGTCAGCATGCCGCCGCAGAGCATGATGCAGAGTCCGGTTCTTGTCTTCATGTCGCCTCCTTTGAATCCTCAGTTGCCCGACATCGTCGGCAGCAGTACGCGGTAAATCTGGATCACGGCCGGTCCCATCAAGACCAGCATCAGCGTCGGAAAGATCATGAAGATCAGCGGCAGCAGCAGCTTGACGGCGATCTTCGCGGCCGCCTCCTCGGCACGCTGGCGGCGCTTGGTGCGCAGGTTGTCGGCGTGCACGCGCAGCGAGTCGCCCATGCTGGTGCCGAAGCGGTCGGCCTGGATCAGCATCGCGACCAGCAGGTCGATGTCCTCGACGCCGGTGCGCAGGGCCAGATGGCGCAGTGCGGCCTCTTTCGTAAAGCCGCTGCGCAGCTCGATCTGCACCAGCTGCAGTTCCTGCGCGAGTACCTTGCTCTTGATGTCGATTTCGGCGGCCACCTTGGCCAGCGCCTGATCGAGGCTCAGGCCCGCCTCGACGCAAATGATCAGCAGGTCGAGCGCATCGGGGAAGGATTCGAAGATCTCGCGCTGCCGCACCGCGATGACATGCCTGAGCACGAGATTGGGCAGGTAATAGCCGATACCGGCCGTGACCAGCAGGATCTTCGCGCTGCCCGAGGCCAGCAGCGGCTCACCACCGGACAGCAGCACCAGCAGGGGCAGACAGAAAGCCAGCATCGTCTTGATGCCGAAGAAAATCACGGGCGCCGATGTGCCGCGCCACCCGGCATTGATGAAGCGCAGCTTCATGGCCGAGCCTTCCCATCCCTCGGCGGGCAGCGACAGCTTGGCCAGCGGCTTGACGGCAGCGGCGAGGCCGGCGGTCCAGCGGCCACCGGTGGCACGCCCGGGTGCGGCGGCCTGGGTCTGCGCGACGCGTTGCTGGACGCGGCTCGGCATCAGCAGCCACAGCGCGAGGCCGGTCACGCCGGATGCCGCAAGAAACACCACAACCAGAAAAAGCAGCGATTGTCCGTCCATCACGATTCCCGTCATTGTTGACAGCGCGGGCGGTCAGACCCGCAGGTTCACGATCTTCCGCATCCAGAGAGCGCCCATCAGCATCTGGATGCAGGCGACACCGAGCAGCGTCTGCCCCATCGGATCCTCGACCAGCTTGCCGATGTAGGTCGGGTTGATCACCATCATCAGCAGCGCCATCCCGATCGGTAGCAGGAACAGGATCCAGCCGGAGAGCCGTCCCTCGGCCGACAGCGAACGTATCTGCCCGAAGAGCTTCAGGCGCTCGCGTATCAGCGTCGCCATCTTCTGCATCAGCTCGGCCAGATTGCCGCCGGATTCGCGCTGTATCAGCACCGCTATGACGAGGAAACGCAAGTCGTCCAGCGGCACGCGCTCGGCCAGTCGCTGCATGGCCGGCTGCAGGCCGAGGCCGTAGTTGATCTCGTCGGCCACCGACCGGAACTCGGAACAGATCGGCTCCGGCATCTCTTCGGCCACCATTTGCAGCGTCGACGGCAGCGCATGGCCGGCGCGCAGGCTGCGGGCGATCAGGTCGGCGGCTTCCGGCAGCTGGAGCTGAAGCTGGTGCAGCCGGCGCGAGCGCTGGTTGCTGACCAGCAGCAGTGGCACCAGGCTACCAAAGCCGGCCAGCGCAATGCCCATCAGCCATCCGGAAAACAGCAACACGCCTGCCGCAAGGCCGGCCGTCGCGGCAATCGCGCACAACAGCAGCAGCCTCCCCACGTTCCACTGGCTGCCCGCCTGCTGCAGCCAGGTATCGGCCGTCTCTGCCAGCGGCCACTTGCGCAGGAAGGTCTCCATTCCTTCGGAGTCGGCCAGCCGGCGCTGCTTGAGCAGCGAGACGCGGCGCGCGCTGCCGCCGGCGCCGTCCGACAGCGCGGCAATGCGGCGGCTGAAGCGGCGCGCGGATTTGCTCTGGGTCGAGAACCACCACTGCCACAGCGCCTCGACCGCGAGGGCCGCCGCGATGAAGACGGCTATCGCGAAACCGAAATAGAGCAGGTTCATCGCATCCTCCGTGTTCAGGCCAGCGCCGGCGACGGCAGGTAGATGGCCTCCGGCACGGGCACGCCGAATTCCCTCAGCCGCTGGTCGAACTGCGGGCAGATGCCGGTTGCCGTGAAATAGCCCCTTACCTTGCCTTCCGCGGTCACGCCGGTGCGCCGGAAGCCGAAGATTTCCTGCATCGTGATGATGTCGCCCTCCATGCCGGTGATTTCCTGCAGGCTGATCAGCTTGCGGCTGCCGTCGGTCTGGCGCATTAGCTGGATCACCACCGTGACGGCCGACGCGATCTGCTGCCGCATCGCGCGCAGCCCGAGGTGGCCGCCGGCCATGCCGATCATGTTCTCCAGGCGCGACAGCGCGTCGCGCGGCGTGTTGGCATGGATCGTGGCCAGCGAACCCTCGTGGCCGGTATTCATCGCCTGCAGCATGTCCAGCGCCTCGGCGCCCCGGACCTCGCCGAGGATGATGCGGTCCGGCCGCATCCGCAGCGCGTTCTTGACCAGCGAGCGCTGCGATACCTCGCCCTTGCCCTCGATGTTGGGCGGGCGCGTCTCGAGGCGCACCACGTGCGGCTGCTGCAACTGCAGCTCGGCGGCATCCTCGATGGTGATGATGCGCTCGGATGCGGGAATGAACGCCGACATCACGTTCAGCAGCGTGGTCTTGCCGCTGCCGGTGCCGCCCGAGATCAGGATGTTGACCTTGGCCTCGCCCAGGGCTTCCAGCAGCTCGGCGATCTGCGGCGTCAGCGTGTGGTGGGCAATCAGGTCGATGATGGTCAGCGGCTGGGCCGCAAAGCGCCGGATCGACAATACCGGGCCGTCGAGCGCCAGCGGGGCGATGATGGCATTGACGCGCGAGCCATCCTCGAGGCGCGCATCGACCATCGGGCTCGATTCGTCGATCCGGCGTCCGACGCGGGAAACGATTTTTTCGATGATGCGCATCACGTGGGCATCATCGTGGAACTGGATCGGCGTCAACTCCAGCCGGCCCTTGCGCTCGACATAGACCTGCCGGTGCGAATTGACGAGGATGTCGGAAATGCCGTGGTCGGACATCAGCGGCTCGATCGGCCCGAGGCCGGTCATTTCATTCTGCATGTCCTGCACGAGGCGGCGCCGCTCCGCCTGGTTGACCGCCAGGTTTTCGTCGTCGAGTATCCGCTCGATCAGCAATGACAGTTCGCGCTTGAACTCGTCGCCCGACAGCTGCTGCAGGCGCTCGAGGTCGATGCGCTCGAAGATCGCGTGGTACAGGCGCTGGCTCAGTGCGCGGAAGGCGTCGGTATGGAACTCGTCCCTCAGAACCGAATCGCTGCCCTGATCGGCCGCTGCGAGTTTTTCGCGCAGGGTCATCATGGTCGGCTCGACGGAAGGCAGGATGGCATGCATACGGGTCGTCTCCTTCAGTGCGTGGGAACCGGGTTGCGGGCGAACAGCCGTCGGATGATGCTGCCGGAATGACTGACCGGCGATTCCGTCAGCGAGCGCACGATGTCGATCAGCCCCTTGGACAGGTTGCTGCCGCGGGCCAGCCGCAAGACCGGCTCGCCCTGGTTGATCGACTCATTGGCGACTTCAAAATTGTTCGGCATCAGATGCGCGATCCGGTGGCCGAGGCCGCGCTCCATATCGGCGCGGGTGATCGGGTTGGCGTCGTCATGCCGGTTCAGTATCTGGCGGATGTTGTCCTTCCGGTAGCCGAGGGTGGCGTACATGTCGAGCATGCGCTGACCGTTGCGGATGAAGGGCAGGCTCTGCTGCAGTACCGGCATGATCAGGTCGCTTGCATCCATCGCGCGAATGGTCACCGCATTGACCTGCCGGCCAGCGTCGAGCAGGATGAAATCGTAGTGCTGCCGGGCGAGCGCCAGAATGGCGGCGACATGATCGGGCCGCACCCGGTCGTCCGGGTCCGCGTTCGGCGATGCGGCCAGCACGCCGAAGTCCGGCGTGACATGGATCAGCGCGGAGCGCAGCAGGTGCTCGTCGAGGCGGCCGATCTGCGCGCACAGGTCGGCCATCGTCATCGCCGGCTTTTCGTCGGAGATGAACAGCGCCGCATCGCCGAACTGCAGGTTCAGGTCGACCAGCAGCGTCTTTTTGCGGGCCACGGCAGACAGGGCATACGACAGGTTGGCGGCAAGGAAAGTGGCGCCGCTGCCGCCCTTGCTGGAGACGATCGACACCAGCTTGCCTTCCTCGCGGTCGGCTTCACGCGCCTTGGCGTCGAGGCGGTCGATGGCGGCATTCAGCTCGACCAGGTCGAGCGGAAAGCTGACGACCTCGCGCACGCCGATCCGCATGGCGGCAATCAGCAGGTCCGGCGACTGCATCGGCGCCAGCAGCACCACCATCGCCTTCGGGTACTTGGCCGATACGCGGGTGAGCTCTTCGAGCGCGCGATCCACCGAACCCCGCGCGTCGAAAAATATCAGGTCGGGCTTGCCGAGCGTGACACCGGCGCCGAGCGACAGCATGCCCGGCATTTCGCGCACTACGGTGATCGGTGGCGTCCGCGCGCCGCAGACCCGCTGGACGGCGGACCGGGCGTCGTTGTCGGCACTGACGATGAGTGCATTCATGGTTGGAATGTCCTGGGAATGGGAAGCGTGCCGGGGCAGCGTGCCGATTCGATTTTCGTCAGCGTTGCACGCCGATGGAAATCGGGGCTGCCGGGGGTGGCGGCTCACGGAAGCTGCTGCGGTAGCGGCCGATGGACTCGCGGCCGGTCGCGCCGTCGATGCCATTGACCGGCGCGTCGCCGCCGGCATTCGGATTCAGCGTCTGCTGCTGCGACGTCAGCCGCACCGTCTCGCCGAAGCGGCTGTCCCATTGCGGCGTGGTGGGAGCGCAAGCCTGCAGCCCGAGCAGCAGGGAAGCGAGGGCGCCGAACCGAAGACCACTGGAAAGAGCATGCTTGTTCATTCTGGCCTCCGTCATTTCAGTTGAAAGCCGGCTGCGCCGTCTTTCGATTCGGCCGGCTTGCCCGATCCCTCGAGCTTGCCGTCGATGAACAGCTCGCGGCGGCTCGGGTCCTTGTAGCCGTCGGTCGGCAGCTTGTAATTTGCCGGCAGCGGCTTGACCAGCCGCGGCGTGACGACGAACACCAGTTCGGTGCGGTCGTTCTGGAAGTCGGTGCTGCGGAATAGGGCACCGATGACCGGAATCTCGCCGAGTACCGGGAAGGCCTTGATGTTGCTGGTCGTGTTGTTCTTGATCAGGCCGCCGATGGCGAAGCTCTGGCCGTCGACTAGCTGCACGGTGGTCGATGCGCGGCGTGTGGTGATCAGCGGGAGGATCAGCCGGCTCGTCGTATTCGCCGCGCCGACATTCACACCCTCGCGCGCGAGTTCCGACACTTCAGGCGCCACACGGAGATTGATGCGGCCGCCGGCCAGGACCGTTGGCGTGAATTTCAGGCCGACGCCGAATTCCTTCTCTTCGAGGATGACCCGTCCCAGAGCGTCTTGCGTCACTGGTATCAGGATGCGGCCACCGGCAAGGAAGCTGCCCTCTTGCCCGCTGATGGCCATCACGTTCGGCTCGGCCAGTACCTTGATCAGGGTGTCCTTTTTCTCGGCATCGAGGTATACGCCGGAGCCGGAAGCGCGTGTGATGCTCAGGTTTCCGCCGAGATTACCGACGAGGAAGTCCGAAAGGATTCTGAATGTCGCACCGCCCGAGGTCGGGCTGCCGCTGACACCTGCGCCCAGTTTGTCCAGCAGGGTCTTCGATACTTCTGCGACCTTCACCTCAAGCATGACTTGCTGGGCTGCACTGACTTGCAGCAGATTGACGACCCGGAGTTGCTGCAGCGCGATGTTGGTGGCCAGCGCGTTTTGCCCCGGAACGATATTTGTAGAGCTGGCCATGCCCTCCTGCTGGGCCTCGGGCGTAACCCGGGCGGGGCGGCGTACATAGGCCAGTGCCAAATCATGGACGCGGGAAGCAGCAAGTGCATCGCTGACGGTACCGCTGAGAATCAGGCTGTCAGCCGCTGCGGTCACTTTGATGTCCTTTTCATCCGGCATCAATTCCTGCAGCGCCGACTGCAGAGCGCTCGTATCCATCGTCACGACGACATCGATAGCAGTACAGCGACCACTGCGGCCCTGCAAGATCATGTTGGTCGCACCGATCTCGACACCGAGCAGGTACAACGTCTGCGGCGATACCAGCATCGCCTGGGCGACCGCCGGATTGCCGAGCGTACGATTCGTCACGGCCTCCGGCAATTTGAGCAGCGTCGACTTACCGATCGGCAGCGTCATCTTGCTCGGCGTCGCCGGCTCGCCGTTGCAGTTCAGCGGCGGCAGTTCGTTGACCTGGCTCGGCGCGACCTTGCCTGCGGCCGGCCGGCCGGTAGTATCGCTGTCCTGTGCCAGTGCGGAAGTGGCGATTGCAAGCAGGCAGGCGGCCACTGCGGTCATTGCGGGCATGCGTCGTTTCATTGTTCTTCTCCTTTTTCCGAGTGGAGCGACCTCAGTAGCATTCCTGTGAGCTGCGCAGACCATTGATGACGCCGATGCAGGACTGCTTGATTGCGGGCGCCGGCTGCTCGGCCGGTGGCTGCACTGGCGGGGCGACTGCCGGTGCAGCAGCCTTGGCAGCCACCGGTTGCGCTGCCGGCATGTTCTGCTCGCGTTTCGTTTGGGCGACGGCACGCATCGGCCTTGCCGCCGGCGCATCGCTTCTTTTTGCTGCGACCTTCACAACCTCGACTTGCCTCTCCTGCAGCAGCGTCGATTTGGTTGCCCCGGCAGTGGTCACCGGCTGCGGATCGACCTGGTTGCGCAGTACCAGCGACAGAGTGCCGACGCTGCGTGCGAGGTCGATTTTTTCGGCTTGGTCGGGCGACACTTCGAGCGTGACCGCATTGACGACGCGCGGCTTGGTTTCGTCGCGGCTGACTTCCTGCGCGACGGCCAGCACAAGGATTCGCTCGAGGACGATTTTGGAGATGTTCTTGTCGCGCGCATTCTGGTCGCCGGTATCGCGCTGCGTGTTGACGATGATGTCGACATAGTTTCCGGGGAGCGCGAAGCCGGCGACACCGATCACGTCATTCACGCGCACCGTGATCGCCCGCTTGCCGTCGCCGATGACGGCCGATAGCCCGCCCTGCGTGCCTTGCGGTGACAGTTTGGCTTCGAGCACGGGTTCGCCGCGCAGCACGCTGGTTTTCAGCACGCGGCCGTCCAGCTTGCTGATGTCGGTGAAAGCCCCATGCGGCGTGCTGCCCGAGGGCCAGTCGACGAGCTGGATCAGTTCGGGCGTCAGGCGCTGGCCGAGGCTGATGTCCGAGGCGGCGACGGCGACTTTGGAGATTCCGGCGGTCGATTGCTGATTCAGCCAGCGCGAAGCCAGCACCACCGCCAGTAATCCGGCCATGACGGCGATGCCGAGCATCGTAAATATTCTTGTCTTTTTCATGATTCCTCCGGCTGTCAAGGACGCACGCCTTTTGGCGCCTGCGCCCGGCGTGTGTCATCGCTTCAGACCATGAACCTCGAGCCGATGACTAATGCTGTTCCAATGGCGATTACAACGGCATAGGGCAGTGTTCCCGCAGAGCCGGATTTCATAATCGGCGGTTCGCGACGCGGAATTGCTGAGGTTTTCTTTTCGTGCAGCGCCAACCCGAGCAGTGGTCTGCACTTCAGTCTCAGCCAGGCTACTGTCTCCGACCGCTGGACAATACTGGTTACTGCCCACAAACCGCCCACCAATGCACTGACGACTGCAATTTCCAAGGTCATCATCCATCCTGCATGCATGCCGAGGCTCCCCATCAGTTTCACGTCCCCTGCACCCACTCCACCCGCTAGATACAACGGCATAAAGACTGTGAGCCCGGCGAGTCCACCGAAAAGGCATGCGACTATCCCCATCCCTTCAAGAGAAAAAAAGGCAAGCATGACCGCAGCGGCCATGCTGCCGGCAACCAAAGTATTGGGGATACGCCAGGAGCGCCAGTCGTGGTAAGCAGCCAGCGAAGCAGTCACTAGAAGGGCAGCGAGGCTGGCCGATGGCATTCCTGTTTCGCTGACAAACAAACCCCACATGGTCAACCTCCCGGCGAGTACGCATGAGTTGGCGTGTATTTTTTTTTAGCCACCAGTAAGCGCAGTTAGAACCGTGGTGAATGCTGTGCCCAGATTCTGGCCAATCAACGCCACGGTTCCAACGATAATTGCGGCAATCAGAGCCACCATCATTCCGTACTCCACCGCGGTAGCGCCCTGCTCATCAGCGAGGAAGGCTTGTACTTTCTTTTTCAGTGCATTCATTGGAAACTCCTCAATGGACAACGTTGATGAGAGCATCGGGCTGGCGGGCGGTCATGTTGCAGAAGACGCCTTCCAGGTCCCTCAGCAGATTCGGGATCCGGCACCACGCCTTTTCCCGACTTCCTGACAAATGTTGCTTATTTGTCATTGCCTGCAGTGTCCACCCGTCACCACAAAACCGGAATAGTGCAAATGTACTAAGCGCCGTGTCTTTTTTGTAACAATGCCCCGCCGAATCAAGCTGCAGCAGCGTGCAAGCACTAACAAACTAGTCTGAATTTCCGGAAACTTTGATTTAGGGCAAGTGACGGACTGCCCCCGGCAGCGATTGCCGGCGACAATCGCCGCCGCTTGTCCCTTGCGATGAAAGGGCGAGGGGAATGCGACCGCTTGAGCGCGGTCAGTGAATTGTTGGCGAAGCTG
>JAMNXS010000106.1 GCA_023653025.1 Burkholderiaceae bacterium | reverse complement strand
GCGCCATTGCGCGACCTGCTGATGCGCTTGGCGCTGACCGATCTGTACCGGGCGCGTTGGACGGACATGATCCACGACGAGTGGACTTGTAACGTTCTGAGGCAACGGCCAGACCTGAAGGCCGAAGATCTGGAGCGGACGCGGTCGCTAATGAACACCCATGTCCGCGACAGTCTGGTCACCGGCTTCGAGCATCTGATCCCGTCCATCGAGCTGCCGGACGCCGATGACCGGCATGTGCTTGCCGCTGCAATCCACGGCGGCGCGAGCCTGATCGTGACCTTCAACACGAAGGATTTTCCTCCGGAGCGGCTCAAGCCCTACAACTTGACCGCCCAGCACCCGGACGACTTCATCTTCGAATTGCTGGATCTGAACACGGCTCGAGTGTGTGAGGCGGCGGCCAATCATCGACGGTCACTGAAGAACCCGCCCAAGACGGTTGAAGAGTACCTCGACACACTGCTCAAGCAGGGACTTACACAGACCGTCAGCCAACTGCGGGAGTGGAAAGTAGCGATCTAAAGAAAGCGGAATCAGTTCCCAAACAGGAATTGAACTGGTGCTGGAAGACTGCATCCTTACGCCCTGCCGGCCGACTACGGCAGGCACGACTCGGCCCGCCTCAGTACCAACAGCGCGGCGTCCCGGCGGCCGAGCAGCGCGAGCAGTCGGATATCGACCTGACGGGCATGCGCATAAGCCGCCGCCGGCACCGTAATGCCGTAGGCCTTGAGTTTGTCCAGCTCGTCGATCAGGTCTTCGGTACTGTTCAAAAGCTGCATTTGCCCACCCGTCAGACCACCGTGTCGATCAGCTGCCCTGCCGCTCCGGCCGCCAGCGGCTGCAGCTTGCCGGTCTGGTCGTACACCAGCTTGCGGAAGATCTCTCCCGAGACGCGGTCCGACATCATGACAATGATCGAGTTGCTGCCGACATCGATGTTGAAGGCGACATTGAACGAAGGTATGGATGCCAGTGCTTCGACGCGCTCGTGCAGCCGGTTATCGCGGGCAGTCTCGACCACGGTCGGGCGTGCCGGCGCGGTATGCGCCGCCGGTGTGACCGGCCACAGCGGCGCCGTCGAGGCATGCGACACCATCATCTCGGCACCGCCCTCAGAACCTGACCCACAGCCAGTAGCCGTTGGCGCACAGGAGCATGCTGGCCATGCCGATGGCCGTCGAGGCATGCAGCATGCGCCTCGAGCGGAACAGCATGCCCCAGAGTGCGAGGCCGAGTGCCAGCGACACGATCGACTTGGCCGTGGCAAACCAGTGCTGACGTTCGGCCGCGAGGGCGCTGGCGGACGCATGCCTGTGCGACAAGGCTGCCAGTTCGTCCCGGCGCTGCTCGAGAAAGCGGCTGGCCTTCTCGTGGTCCGAGAGGTCGCTCCCGGCGGTCTCGGCAGCTCCGAGGGCCACAGCTGTGGCGGTGGCAGCGATCGCGCTCGATTCCGGCGCCAGCTGATGCAGGGTGTGCTGCAGACTCGCCATCCGGTGTACGGTGCGGGCGTCGGTGGCGAGGTGGCCGTTTTCAATGAAAGCCTGTCCCGACAGCATCTCGCAGATCAGGATCGCTCCATAAATCAGCAACAGCGTCGGTAGCAGCAGAACGCCGAGGCGACGCAGCGTGCGGTTCAGCGCAATGTCTTCCCGGGTAGCCGGGGCGGTGTCCAGGTTCACAAAAGGTCCTCCTTCATCAGCGGCCAGTAATGGAAACCGTCCTGTTTCACTGTGCATGGCCTCGTCATCTGCATCATCTACATCCTCGGCGTCATCTGCGTCATCTGCGTCGAGCGTGACCGCCTCGGACACCCACTCCGGCAGGGCCGGTATCCGGCAGGCTTCTTCGATGGATCGCGCCGCCAGCATGGCCTCGATGTGGTCGCTCAGCGTGCGGGTTCGATCCACAACCGAGTCCATGCGGGCGACGGTCTGGTCGTTCCATGGCCCCCTCGCCGACTCGCGCCCGGTCGCGCCGAACGCGCTGCGGTCGTCGACGATGTGCCGACCCGCGCCCGAGAACGTCGTGTCCGAGAGCGTACGCCGCTCGCCCAGCTGCGACCGGCCTCGCAGCGCCGGCGCCGAACCCGCCGCGCCCGCCGCTGCAGAAATTGCTTCATTGCCGGACTGCCTCGCATCGCGATACGCACGCAGGTCGGTCGGTCCGTCGGCTGCGGCACCGACACCGTCGACCGCTGCGCCGCCGAGCGCCGAGGACAGTCGCTGGGTGGTTGCCTTGACGCGCGCAATCCGCTGATCGAGTTCCGGCGACAAGCTGGAGCGCAGCGGGAGACTCTGTCCGCCGTCGCGCGGCGCGCCTGCGGCGGCGGCGCCGGACGTTGCGCCGTCCTCCGTCCACTGGTACTTGCGATCGAAGACGGCTGCCCCGGCCGCGCGCTTGTCGATCTCCTGCGGGACATCGTTTTTCAGCAGGATCAGGTTGAGGTAAGCGTCGAACGCCCGGCCCTCGAACCCCAGCGCGCTGCGCATGCGCCGGAACAGGCTGCGCTCGGTATCGGTGACGCGCTCGCGCATCATCAGATCGCAGACATTCAGCAGAACGCCGAGCCGCTGCCGTTCGTTGAGCAGCTTCGCGGCAGACTCGATGAAATCCGGCAGGCGCACCCGGGCCGAGTAGCGCGATGCGGCATCCATCAATGCGCCCGAGGCGGCGAAGCGGGAATCGAGACCGACGCCATCGTCCCGTCCCGGCCCGCTGCCGGCAGACAGCATGCAGGTCAGGGCGACCACCAGCGCCATCGGCGGGGTCAGGCGGTCGCCGGCAGGAGCTGCATCGAAGCTGCCGAGGAGCGACGGACTGTTCTTGACGACGATGGCGTCGACATAGGGCTGGAAGCGTGCCCTCGACTGCCCGAGCGCCGCAAGCAGCCGGATGAAGCGCGCATCCTGGCCGCGCGACAACGGCGCCTCCGACCACAGCGCGTCGCAGACATTGAGCAGCAGGCAGAGCCGGGTATCGGTGTCGAGCAGCGCCGGCAACTGCGACAGGAAATGATCGAAGCCATGGATCTTTGCGTAGCTCTCTGCTCGCCGCTGCGCCGAGGTATCCGACGCCGCCAGCGGCCGTAGCCTCCCTTGTGCGCCGCCGGCCGGCTCACCCTCGTCGCCCCGCACGAACAAGGTGGCGATAAAAATTGCGAGGTAGCTCGTCAGGCGCAGCTCGTCTGCTCCGGCCGCCAAGTCGGGCGCGACGGCGGGCGCGGCGGCGGGCAGCGGTGCATTGAGCAGGGTTGCCGCAGCCACCGTCACTCCGTTATGCCGCCCCGCAGGCAGGCACTCGCCGGCGGCAGGCGCCGCCGCGAGTCCGTGCAATGCGCAGTCGGTTCGATGGCTGTCATGCGATGGAATGTAGGGCCAGTCACCAGCACGGACGATGACAATCGCGTAATGAGCGCGAAGAATGACAGGATTGTCATGCAGGCCGGGCACGGCACACGGCAAACCGCGCGCGCCGGCGACGGATTGCACGGATGAAGTCTCTGCCGAAGATAACGACGATGTAATCGAAACCGTCGGCATTCCGACTAAGATGTCGGCAATCCAAAAGGCAAGGCGAGCGCCGGCCCGTGATGCGCGAGGCAACAGGCGCTGACCATCATGAACGACTTATCAAATTCGGAATACGATCACGCAACATGCGCGCCGAGGCTGTTGCTGGTCGAAGATGAAATCCGCATCGCGGAGTTCGTCCTCTCCGGCCTGCGCTCGGCCGGCTTCGAGGTTCGCCACGTGAAGGACGGCGCCAGCGGACTGGCCGAGATCCTCAATGGCGAGCATGACCTCGTGATCCTCGACGTCATGCTGCCCGCGCTGAGCGGCTTCGAAGTGCTGACCAAGGTGCGGGACATGGGCGATCCGGTGCCGGTGATTTTTCTGAGTGCGCGCGGCGAGTTGCCGGACCGCCTGCAGGGTTTCCAGATGGGCGCCGACGACTACCTGCCCAAGCCCTTTTTTGTCGAGGAACTTGTCGCGCGCATCCGCGCCGTCCTCGCGCGTAAGAGCGGACACGTGCTCGATGAGATCTCGGCCGGCGACATGACGCTCAACAAGGTCAGCCACCACGCCACCTGGCGCGGCACCGTCGCGCAACTCAGCCAGCGCGAATTCCATCTCGTCGAATGCCTGATCCGCTCGCCGAACCATATTTTTTCGCGCCAGCAGTTGCTCAAGCATGTCTGGGGCATCAGCTTCAATCCCGAAACCAATGTGGTGGATGTATGCATACAGCGCATCCGCAAGAAGCTGAACTGCCAGCCGCGCGAGGGCCGCATGTTTCCTATCGAGACCATTCGCGGCGTCGGCTACCGCTTCTGCCTTGACGAGGGCACGTGAAAAAATCGCTGCACTGGCACCTGTTCGTCCGGATCTTCGTGGCGACCGCACTGATCTTTGTGGCCAATCGCTTCATCGCGCAATACCTGACTGGCACGCACATGGTCGGACGGATCGAGGCCAGCGTCGCCGCCGTCATAGACCAATGCAGCGGCGACGCGGTCGATGCGAGCCGCTTCCACGCCTGCGCCGCACGCAGCCACCGCGAAGATGCGCTCGCGAACATCAGCGAATTTTTCGTGCTGTGCGCAGCGCCGGAACCCGGACGCTCGCTGCCGAGGGACGCCGTCTGCGACCGCGTGCCCACCGCCGCTTCCGGCACCGCGGACGGCGGAGAAGACATCGGCCAATCGGCACGCCTGACGCGGCCCACGATCGATGGCGAGCCATGGCTGGTCTTCGCGGCCAGGCAGGATCCGCAGGCGCTGCAGATTCTGCTGCGGCAGGCCGATATCGAGCAGTACGTGGACAGTATCTACGTGCTGCGCAACCGCATGCTCCGCTATCTGTCGCCCGTCCTCGTGCTGGCGCTGGCGCTGCTCACGCTGTACATGACCCGCGCGGCAATGCAGCCGATCCGGCAACTCGAAACATCGCTGCGAGGGCTCACCTCGAGCAATCTCGACAAGCCGCTCGACCTGCAACCGCCTTACCGCGAGTTCGAGAGCTTCGTGACCGTGTTCGAGCAGCTTCGCGAGCGGTTGAACCAGAGCTTCCTGCAGGCACGCCGCTTCGCCTCCGACGCATCGCACGAGTTGCGCACGCCGCTGACCATCCTGCGCGGGCACTCGGAGCAATTGATCGAGGATCTGCCCACCGGATCGGAAGCGCAGGTGAGGATGCGGCTGATCGGGGACGAAATCGAGCGCCTGATCGAGATCACGGAAAAACTGCTGCTGCTCTCGCGCGCCGATGCCAACAGCATCGTCCACACGATGGAGCCGGTTCGCCTCTCCGCGCTCGTGACGGAACTGGCATTCGACGCGATGGCCTTCCACGCCGGGCTGAAGATCGACAGCGAAGTCGAGCCGGAGATCTGGTGCATCTGCGACCAGAGCCTGATGCTGCAACTGGTCTACAACCTCTACAGCAATGCCGCCAAGTACAACGTGCCGGACGGCTGGATCCGGTTTTCGCTGGAGAGCCGTGGCGAGCGCTTCGTGCTGAGCATAGAAAACCCCTGCGACAACATCCCGGCCGACCTCACCGAACGGGCCTTCCAGCGCTTCTACCGCGGCGAGGCCGCACGGAGCCGGAAAATCGACGGCGTCGGCCTCGGCCTCAGCCTGTGCCGCGAGATCGCCCGCCTGCACGGCGCCACCCTCACGCTGCAGGTGTCGGCGCGCAAGACCGTGATCGCGCGGCTCGAGGGGCAGCGCTTCATCCCGCCTGCATTGCCTGACTGACAGGCAACAAGCCGCGCGGCCCGGCAAGCGATTTCATGACCCAGATCAAGCGAGCCTGCGGCATGAGCTTCGGGTATGGCTTGTGTCATCAACTATCCATATTCGACGGCTACGATGCGCCCTTACCTTGATTTATTCCGTAGGGAGCATCTGATGCACGACACCAACGAACCCGCATTGCGCTCGGCGCTGCTGGCGGAGCTGGCCCGCATGAAGAAACTGGGCTTTCTGGTTGTCGACGAAGCCTTCGAAGTAGCGCAGACCGCCGACCTCGACGCCTGCGGTAACCTGCCGCTCACCGCCGTGGCCTTCATCGTCAACGAGCGCGGATTTGCGCAGTTCAAGTCGCGGCTGCGGGATGGCTCGGCGCATTGAAACCGCTG
>JAMNXS010000030.1 GCA_023653025.1 Burkholderiaceae bacterium | reverse complement strand
GTCAGCTCCGGCGCCAACTGCTGGACAAAGCCCGGCGTCAGCGCCTGCAGCGGCTCGACTGCGAGGAAGAGCGCGACGCGCTGCATCAGGTTGCGCAATTCGCGCACATTGCCCGGCCAGTGCCACGCCTCCAGCAAGGGCGCGCAGGCGACGCATTCCGCATGCAGGTTCGCATGCGGGCGAACGCCGAGTTCGGCCAGCGCGTTTTTCAGGAACCATTCGGCCAGCAGCGCGATATCTTCCCCGCGCTCGCGCAGCGGCGGAATCGTCATGCGCAGCACGCCGAGCCGGTAGAACAGGTCGGCACGAAAGCGACCCTGCGCCACCAGCGCCGACAGGTCGCAGTGCGTGGCGCTGACGACACGCACATCGACCGGACTCGGCCGCGTGCCGCCGACCCGCACCACCTCGCGCTCTTCCAGCACCCGCAGCAGCCGCGTCTGCAGGGGCAGCGGCATCTCGCCGATCTCGTCGAGGAACAGCGTACCGCGATGCGCGGCCTCGAACAGGCCGGCGTGGCCGCCGCGGCGCGAGCCGGTGAACGCGCCTTCCTCGTAGCCGAACAGCTCCGACTCCAGCAGCGACTCGGCGATCGCGCCGCAATTGACGGCCACGAACGGGCGGTCGCCGCCGACGCCGCGCACGCTCTCGCGATGAATGGCCTGCGCGACCAGTTCCTTGCCGGTCCCGGTCTCGCCCTCGATCAGCACCGGCGCCGGCGATTTCGCATACACCGTCACCGTCTGCCGCAGCGCCTGCATCGCGTCTGATTCGCCGCGCAGCGCCGCCAGCGCATACTTCGCGCGCGGGCTGTTGGCGTCGGTATAGGCGCGGCCCTTGGGAGCTTCCTGTTGCGTCGCGCGCGCGATGTCGAGCGCATCTTCGAACGCCTGCCGTATCGATGCCGCCGAATAGACGAAGACACCGGCCAGTCCGGCCTCTTCGGCCAGGTCGGTAATCAGGCCCGCGCCCACCACCGCGCGGATGCCGGCGGCCTTCATTTCGTTCATCTGCGCGCGCGCATCCTCGACCGTCACGTAGCTGCGCTGCATGATCGGCAGGCCGAAAGTGCGCTGGAAATCGACCAGTTCGGGCGGCGGCTCCTGATAGCTGATCATGCCGATCTCGGAGGTGATCTTGCGCGCGCGCGCCAGTGCCTGCATGACGTCGAAACCGCTCGCCTTGGCCAGCACCACCGGCAGCGACAGCCGGCTTTTCAGGTAGGCGCCATTCGAGCCGGCCGAGATCACCGCGTCGCAGCGCTCGGTCTGCAAGCGCTCGCGTATGTGCGCCACCGCCTCGTCGAAACCGAGGTGGATCAGCTCGACCGTGGCCAGTTCATCGAACTCCAGCGTGATGTCGCGGAACATGTCGAACAGGCGCGAACTCGATACCGCCCAGAAAACCGGCTTGGCGGCAGGGGCGCGGGACGGAAGCGGTGGGCGGGGCATGGGCAGTGAACGTTTCACGTTTCAACAAGGTGAAACATTGAAACACAAAATGAAACCGCAGCACAGGGGCGAGACGAAAATTGCCGTGGCATGGAGTCGCAAGTCACTGTTTCGACGGTGAATTTTGAACGGCTGCGGGGCAGGCTCGACGCGCGAGCCAGTGGCATGCGCCTTGCAAAGGTGGCAGCCGATTCCCCCACTGAAACAGCTTTCACAGGAACCCTCATGACGATGCAATCTGCAGGCGCGCGCTTCAGGCAGGCGATGAAGGACGAGTCGCCGCTGCAAGTGATCGGCGCGATCAATGCCAACCATGCGCTGCTCGCACAGCGCGCAGGCTTCCGCGCCATCTACCTGTCGGGCGGCGGCGTGGCTGCCGGCTCGCTCGGTCTGCCCGATCTCGGCATTTCCAATCTCGACGACGTGCTGACCGACGTGCGCCGCATCACCGACGTCTGCGACCTGCCGCTGCTGGTCGATGTCGATACCGGTTTCGGTTCGTCGGCGTTCAATGTCGCGCGCACCGTGAAGTCGATGATCAAGTTCGGCGCGGCCGCGATCCACATCGAGGACCAGGTCGGGGCGAAGCGCTGCGGCCATCGCCCGAACAAGGAAATCGTCGGCAAGGAGGAAATGGTCGACCGCGTGAAGGCGGCCGTCGATGCGCGCACCGACGACAACTTCGTGATCATGGCGCGCACCGATGCGCTGGCCGTCGAGGGGCTCGAGGCCGCGATCGATCGCGCCGTGGCCTGCGTCGAGGCCGGCGCCGACATGATCTTTCCGGAAGCGATCACGCAGCTCGACATGTACAAGCAGTTCGCGGCGGCGGTGAAGGTGCCGATCCTCGCCAACATCACCGAATTCGGCGCCACGCCGCTGTACACGGTGGACGAACTGCGCGGCGCCGATGTCGGCCTCGTGCTGTACCCGCTGTCGGCCTTCCGCGCGATGAACAAGGCGGCCGAGGCCGTCTACCAGGCAGTGCGTCGCGACGGCACGCAAAAGAATGTGGTCGACACGATGCAGACCCGCATGGAGCTGTACGACCGCATTGGCTATCACGACTACGAGCAGAAGCTCGACGCACTTTTCGCACAACAGAAATCCAAATAAGACAGGGAGCACACCATGAGCGAACAACAGGCCAGCGGCTTCAAGCCGAAAAAATCCGTCGCGCTGTCCGGCGTCACTGCCGGCAATACCGCACTCTGCACGGTCGGCAAGACCGGCAACGACCTGCACTACCGCGGCTACGACATCCTCGATGTCGCCGACGCCTGCGAGTTCGAGGAAATCGCCCACCTGCTGGTGCACGGCAAGCTGCCGACGACGGCCGAACTGAAGGCCTACAAGCAGAAGCTGAAAGCCCTGCGCGGCCTGCCGGCCAATGTGAAGGCGGCGCTCGAGTGGCTGCCGGCCTCGTCGCATCCGATGGACGTGATGCGCACCGGCGTCTCGGCGCTCGGCTGCGTGCTGCCGGAGAAGGACGACCACAATGCGCCCGGCGCGCGCGACATCGCCGACCGGCTGATGGCCTCGCTCGGTTCGATGCTGCTGTACTGGTACCACTACAGCCACAACGGCCGCCGCATCGAGACCGAGACCGACGACGACTCGATCGGCGGTCATTTCCTGCACCTGCTGCATGGCGAGGTGCCGTCCGAGCTGTGGGTCAAGGCGATGCACACTTCGCTGATCCTGTACGCGGAGCACGAGTTCAACGCATCGACCTTTACCGGCCGCGTGATCGCCGGCACCGGTTCGGACATGTACTCGGCAATTACCGGCGCCATCGGCGCGCTGCGCGGCCCCAAGCATGGCGGCGCCAATGAAGTCGCGTTCGAGATCCAGAAGCGCTACGACAATCCGGACGAGGCCGAGGCCGACATCCGCCGCCGCGTCGAGAACAAGGAGGTCATCATCGGCTTCGGCCACCCGGTCTACACCATCTCCGATCCGCGCAACAAGGTGATCAAGGAAGTCGCCCGCACGCTGTCGAAGGATGCCGGCTCGACCAAGATGTTCGACATCGCCGATCGCCTCGAAGCCGTGATGTGGGACATCAAGAAAATGTTCCCGAACCTCGACTGGTTCTCGGCGGTCTCGTACCACATGATGGGCGTACCGACGGCGATGTTCACGCCGCTATTCGTGATCTCGCGTACCTCGGGCTGGGCCGCGCACATCATCGAGCAGCGCATCGACAACAAGATCATCCGTCCGAGCGCGAATTACGTGGGGCCGGAGGATCTGAAGTTTGTGCCCATTTCGAAGCGCAAGTAAGCTGTCCACCCGATAAGCTACTGCGCGACCCGATTCCGTCCCTGCGATACTCGTCGTACATCACGTACGACTGCGTTTCTCGGAACGGACTCGGGCCGCTCGCTACGCTTCTCGGGCGAACAACGAGCCGCTGGATTAACGTAAAGCAGGGAGGATGATGTTCTGCCTCCCGCCGATCTACCCGAGATGCACCGCAGACCATGAACACCGCCCACCGCAAACCTCTCCCCGGCACCTCCCTCGAGTACTTCGACGCGCGCGAAGCCGTCGACGCGATCACCCCCGGCGCCTGGGACAGGCTGCCCTACACCTCGCGCGTGCTGGCCGAGAACCTCGTGCGCCGCTGCGACCCGTCGGCGCTCGCCGCATCGCTGAAGCAGCTGATCGACCGCAAGCGCGACCTCGACTTCCCGTGGTTCCCGGCGCGGGTGGTCTGCCATGACATCCTCGGCCAGACCGCAATGGTCGATCTGGCCGGGCTGCGCGACGCGATCGCGGACCAGGGCGGCGACCCGGCGCAGGTCAACCCGGTGGTGCCGGTGCAGCTGATCGTCGATCACTCGCTGGCCGTCGAATGCGGCGGCTTCGATCCGCAGGCCTTCGAGAAGAACCGCGCGATCGAGGACCGCCGCAACGAAGACCGCTTCCATTTCATCGACTGGACCCGGCACGCGTTCAAGAACGTCGACGTGATCCCGCCGGGCAATGGCATCATGCACCAGATCAATCTGGAGCGGATGTCGCCGGTGATCCACAACGATAATGGCCTCGCCTACCCGGATACCTGCGTCGGCACCGACAGCCACACGCCGCATGTCGATGCGCTGGGCGTGATCGCGATTGGCGTCGGCGGCCTCGAGGCCGAGAACGTGATGCTGGGTCGCGCTTCATGGATGCGCCTGCCGGACATCGTCGGCGTCGAGCTGTCGGGCAAGCCGCAGCCGGGTATCACCGCGACCGACATCGTGCTGGCGTTGACCGAGTTCCTGCGCAAGTCGAAAGTCGTCGGCGCCTATCTCGAGTTCTACGGCGAGGGCGCGCGCGCGCTCACCCTGGGCGACCGCGCGACCATCTCGAACATGGCGCCGGAATACGGCGCGACCGCCGCGATGTTCTCCATCGACGAGCAGACCATCAGCTACCTGAAGCTGACCAGTCGCAGCGACGAGCAGGTCAGGCTGGTCGAGACCTATGCCAAGGTCGCCGGCCTGTGGGCGGACAGCCTCGCCGGCGCCGATTACGAGCGCGTGCTGCAGTTCGATCTCTCGACGGTCGTGCGCAACATGGCCGGCCCGTCGAACCCGCACGCGCGCGTCGCAACGGCTGACCTTGCGGCCAAGGGCATCGCCGGCCCGTGGGATGACGTGCCGGGCCGTATGCCCGATGGCGCCGTCATCATTGCTGCCATCACCAGCTGCACCAATACCTCGAACCCGCGCAACGTGATCGCCGCCGGCCTGCTGGCGCGCAATGCGAACCGGCTGGGGCTGGTGCGCAAGCCGTGGGTGAAGTCGTCGCTGGCGCCGGGATCGAAGGCCGTCACGATGTATCTCGAAGAGGGCGGCCTGCTGCCCGAGCTCGAGAAGCTCGGCTTCGGTGTCGTCGCCTACGCCTGCACGTCGTGCAACGGCATGTCGGGCGCGCTCGATCCGGCCATCCAGCAGGAAATCATCGACCGCGACCTGTACGCGACCGCCGTCCTGTCGGGCAACCGCAATTTCGACGGCCGCATCCACCCGTATGCAAAGCAGGCCTTCCTCGCCTCGCCGCCGCTGGTCGTCGCCTACGCGATCGCCGGCACCATCCGCTTCGATATCGAGAAGGACGTACTGACCGTGGTCGATGGCAAGGAAATTCGCCTCAAGGACATCTGGCCGTCCGATGAAGAGATCGATGCGATCATGCAGGCGGCGGTGAAGCCCGAGCATTTTCGCAAAGTGTACGAGCCGATGTTCGCGATCCGCGCCGACAGCGGCGCCGAGGTCAGGCCGCTGTATAACTGGCGCCCGCAGTCGACCTATATCCGCCGCCCGCCGTACTGGGAGGGTGCGCTGGCAGGCGAGCGCACGCTGAAGGGCATGCGGCCGCTGGCCCTGCTGGGCGACAACATCACCACTGACCACCTGTCGCCGTCGAATGCCATCCTGATGAACTCGGCCGCCGGCGAATACCTGCACAAGATGGGCTTGCCGGAAGAGGACTTCAACTCTTACGCGACCCACCGCGGCGACCACCTGACCGCGCAGCGCGCGACGTTTGCGAACCCGACGCTGGTCAATGAGATGGCGATCATCGACGGCCAGCAGAAAAAAGGCTCGCTGGCGCGCGTTGAGCCGGAGGGCCGGGTGATGCGCATGTGGGAAGCGATTGAGACCTACATGAACCGCAAGCAGCCGCTGATCATCATCGCCGGCGCCGACTATGGCCAGGGCTCGTCGCGCGACTGGGCGGCCAAGGGCGTGCGCCTGGCCGGCGTGGAGGCCATTGTCGCCGAAGGCTTCGAGCGGATTCATCGCACGAACCTGATCGGCATGGGCGTGCTGCCGCTCGAGTTCGAGCCCGGCACCAATCGCAAGACGCTGGGGCTGGACGGCACCGAGACCTTCGACGTGATCGGCACCCGCAAGCCGCGCACCGACCTGACGCTGGTCATTCATCGCAAGAGTGGCGAGAAGGTCGAAGTCAAGGTCGTTTGCCGTCTCGACAGCGACGAGGAAGTCTCGATTTACGAGGCCGGCGGCGTGTTGCAGCGGTTTGCGCAGGATTTTCTGGAGTCGTCGCAGAAGGCGGCGTGACGAACCATAAGGACAGATCCAAGACACTGGATCCCTGATAGCCAGCGGAATGACAATGCCACAACAACCCCAAATCAAAATCCCAGCCACCTACATCCGGGGCGGCACCAGCAAGGGCGTGTTCTTCCGCCTGCAGGACTTGCCGGAAGCGGCGCAGAAGCCGGGCGCGGCGCGCGATGCATTGCTGATGCGCGTCATCGGCAGCCCCGACCCCTACGGCAAGCAGATCGACGGCATGGGCGGCGCGACCTCGAGCACCAGCAAGACCGTAATCGTTTCCACCAGCAGTCGCCCCGAGCATGACGTCGATTACCTGTTCGGCCAGGTGTCGATCGACAAGGCCTTCGTCGACTGGAGCGGCAACTGCGGCAACCTGTCGTCAGCGGTCGGGCCGTTCGCGATCAGCAACGGCCTCGTCGATCCGGCGCGCGTGCCGCGAGATGGCATCGCGACCGTCCGCATCTGGCAGGCCAACATCGGCAAGACCATCATCGCGCATGTACCGATGACGAATGGCGCCGTGCAGGAGACTGGCGACTTCGAGCTCGACGGCGTAACCTTCCCGGCGGCCGAGGTGCAACTCGAGTTCATGGATCCGGCGGCCGAGGAGGAGGGCGCGGGCGGGACCATGTTCCCGACCGGGAATCTGGTCGATGAGCTCGACGTCCCCGGCGTCGGCACCTTGAAGGCGACGATGATCAATGCCGGCATTCCGACCGTCTTTGTCAATGCCGCCGCCATCGGTTACACCGGTATCGAGCTGCAGGATGCGATCAATGGCGACCCGAAGGCGCTCGCGATGTTCGAGACCATCCGCGCCCACGGCGCGCTGCGCATGGGGCTGATCAGCGATATCGGCGAGGCGGCCACGCGCCAGCACACGCCGAAGGTGGCGTTCGTCGCACCGCCGAGGGATTACGTCGCGTCGAGCGGCAAGGCAGTGAGCGCTGCCGACATCGACCTGCTGGTGCGCGCACTCTCGATGGGCAAGTTGCACCATGCGATGATGGGCACGGCGGCCGTAGCCATTGGTACCGCTGCCGCGATTCCGGGCACGCTGGTCAATCTGGCAGCCGGCGGCGGCGAGCGTACTGCGGTGCGTTTCGGCCATCCGTCCGGCACGCTGCGCGTCGGCGCCGAGGCGACCCGGGTCGATGGCGAATGGAGCGTGAAGAGGGCGATCATGAGCCGCAGCGCGCGCGTGCTGATGGAAGGCTGGGTACGGGTGCCGGGCGACACGCTCTGACCGCTGCGCCTGCATCTGCCGACAAGAAAAAGAGCCGTGGAGGGCATATGAACTACGAAGCGTTTTATCGGCAGTCGGTCGATGATCCGGACACCTTCTGGTCGCGCGAGGCACAGCGCATCGACTGGCATCGGGCCTTCGATACCGTCTGCGACCATGCCCGCCCGCCCTTTGCCCGCTGGTTCGTCGGCGGCGAGACCAACCTGTGCCACAACGCGGTCGATCGCTGGGCGCAGCGGCAGGGCGACACGCCCGCGCTGATCGCGATCACGACCGAGACGCCGGACGGCACGCCGGCCGAGAAGACTTGGACCTTTGCCGAACTGCAGCGCGAGACCGAGCGCACGGCTGCGATCATGCGGTCGCTGGGCGTGGGCCGCGGCGACCGCGTGCTGATCTACATGCCGATGATCGCGGAAGCGGTCTTTGCGATGCTGGCCTGCGCGCGCATCGGCGCCATCCATTCGGTGGTGTTCGGCGGCTTTGCCGCCAACAGCCTCGCGACGCGGATCGAGGATGCGCAGCCCGCCCTCATCATGTCGGCCGATGCGGGCTCGCGCGGCGGCAAGGCCATCCCGTACAAGCCGCTGCTCGACGAAGCCATCGGCCTCTCGGCCCATAAGCCCGGCCATGTGCTGCTGGTGAATCGCCATCTGGCCGAGATGAACCTCGTCGCCGGCCGCGACGTCGATTACGCGACGCTGCGTGAGCAGCATCTCGATGCGCAGGTACCCGTTACCTGGCTGAGGTCCGACGAGACCTCGTACATCCTCTACACGTCGGGTACCACCGGCAAACCCAAGGGCGTGCAGCGCGATGTCGGCGGCTATGCGGTCGCGCTGGCCAGTTCGATGGAGCACATTTTCTGCGGCCGGCCCGGTGATACCTATTTCTCCACCTCCGACATCGGCTGGGTAGTCGGCCATTCCTACATCGTCTACGGCCCGCTGATCGCCGGCATGGCGACCATCCTGTACGAGGGTACGCCGCTGCGTCCGGATGCATCGATCTGGTGGCAGATCGTCGAAAAGCACAAGGTCGCGCGCATGTTCTCCGCGCCGACCGCGGTGCGCGTGCTGAAAAAGCAGCCGCCGGAACTGATGAAGCGGCACGACCTGTCGTCGCTGAAGGCGCTGTACCTGGCTGGCGAGCCGCTGGACGAGAACACGTCCGCCTGGGTGGCCGATGCGCTCGGCGTGCCCATCATCGACAACTACTGGCAGACCGAGACCGGCTGGCCGATCCTGTCGGTGGCGCGCGGCATCGACGACAAGCCGACGCGGCTGGGCAGCCCCGGCGTGCCGATGCCGGGTTACCGGGTGAAGATCCTCGGCGAGGCGACCGGCACGGTCTGCGGCGCCAACGAGAAGGGCGTGGTCGTCATCGAGGGGCCGCTGCCGCCGGGCTGCCTGCAAACGGTCTGGGGCAATGACGAACGCTTCGTCAGCGCCTACTGGTCGAATTTTTCGACCGAGCAGGTGTACTCGACCTTCGACTGGGGCATCCGCGACGACGACGGCTATTACTTCATCCTCGGCCGCACCGACGACGTGATCAATGTCGCCGGACACCGTCTCGGCACGCGCGAGATCGAGGAGAGCATTTCCAGCCATGACAACGTGTCCGAAGTCGCCGTCGTCGGCGTCGAGGACAAGATCAAGGGACAGGTGGCCGTCGCCTTCGTGATTCCGAGGCATGCCGACCGCGTCGCCACGCCGGAGGCGAAGCAGCAGCTGGAGAAGGAGATCTTTGCCGTCGTCGACCGCCAGCTCGGCGCGGTCGCGCGACCTTCACGTGTCCATTGCGTCAACCTGTTGCCCAAGACCCGCTCCGGCAAGCTGCTGCGCCGCTCGATACAGGCGCTGTGCGAGGGGCGCGACCCCGGCGATTTGACGACGATCGAAGATCCGGCATCGCTGGTGCAGATTCGCGAGGCGCTGCAGTCCTAGCCGGATGTACCCGTTCGCGGCAGAGCAGCGCACAGGCTTTGCAGTGGAGGTTGAATGTGAATTTCAAGCGATCAGCATCAAACCTGCTGATCGCCTGATTGGAGCGCAGCCCGCAGGCTGCCTTCCACAAAAGCAGCCAGATCGGTGCCTTTCTGCACGTCATTGCCAAACTTCCGCTCAAAGATTTTCTGCATGTTGGAAGTGAAGCCCCGGATTAGGTGCTCTACCGGTTCTCCGGGGTGCTGAAGCATGGTCTTTTTCAGCTCCGTGCTGGCGGTCGATACGATCCATTCCAAAGGAAGTTTCCGGGCATTTTCAAACGACCGCCTGACCTCGGATTCGAAGAGTGATCGCAATTTCAATTGATCCGGATTCAGGGTTGCCCGTAGCAGGGAGGCTTGATTACCTGTGATTTTTTCCGATCCTGTATCGCTTGTCGGGTTTGCAGGAGATGAAAGTGCCTGCATTTCGGGCGTTGTGGCTCTTGCCGGGTTTCTGCCGCCGGCCAGCGAGCGATGATGACTTTGCATCAGCGCATTCAGGGATTCCTTTATCGCGCAAGGCAGTTTGTTCTCGAGGCGCAGGACCGATTCCTTGACAAATTTCAGGTCATCATCGCTGACTGCAGAATTCGAAAGCATTTTGGTGAGCGTCGAATTCAGCATCGATACCGTCATCTCGGCGCTTTCTCCTTTCGATTTCCCTGCTTCAGTAAAACGGCTCTTTCCCATCGCATCGTGGCACGCGACACGTACTGCACTGAGCAGCAAACCAGGCTTCTGATCTTCGCTCGCCAACACAAAGACGCGATCGACATGCGCAAGATACGCCGCCGGCTGCACTGCTTCGCCCTTTGCCTTGACGTACAGGGTTCCGGTGGCAGGCGTCGCACTTCTTACCCGCGACTCGATGGTGGCGTGGCGTGCAGGACTGAAAAAATCCTGTACGGTCTTCCGCAATGAATGCGACTTCCGGGCGGGATCCGAATGGGGGCGCCGCGGGGGGCTGTCCGACGCCGCCGCAGCCGTCTTGTTCTGGCCTGCAAAGAAAGAACCCAGACTTTTCACATTATTTTCTGATCAAAACATCCGAGTTTGAAACAGCTCTTGCCAAAGCTCTTGTTTACTAAACAAGCAATTTCCTTGCTGTTGGCTGTCTCTCAGTGAAAAGTGTCGGATAAATGTTCCAGATTGGCCGGCTCTTCTACGGTATTCAAATAGCTCATGGCTTTGACCGACATTGCTGTATCGCAAGCAAGTTTCAGGTCGCCAGTGTCGCCACCACCGGCGTATGGTCTGACGGCTGCTCCCACTTGCGCGGCAGCTTGTCGATCTCGCAGCCCGTGCAGCGTGCGGCCAGCGGCGGCGACAGCAGGATGTGGTCGATGCGCAGTCCCATGTTGCGGCGGAAGGCCATCTGCCGGTAATCCCACCAGCTGTACAGCTTGTCCGCCTGCGCGAACAGGCGGAAAGCGTCCTTCAGGCCCAGCGCGACCAGCCGCTCGAACGCAGCGCGCTCGGCATCCGAGCACAGTACCTGTCCGGCCCAGGCCGCCGGGTCATGCACGTCGGCGTCGGCTGGTGCGATGTTGTAGTCGCCCAGCAGCGCCAGCGCAGGCGCGGCCTTCAGTTCGTCCGACAGCCAGCGCGCCAATGCGTCCAGCCAGCGCAATTTGTAGTCGTACTTGTCGCTGCCCACCGCCTGCCCGTTCGGCACATAGGCGCAGACTATCCGTATGCCCTCGATGGTCGCGCTGATGATGCGCTGCTGCTCGTCCTCGAACAGCGGATTGTTCTTGACCACGTCCGTCATCGGATGCCGGGACAGGATGGCCACGCCGTTGTAGGTCTTCTGCCCAGTGAAGGCGACCTGATAGCCGGCGGCCTCGATCTCGGCCATCGGGAATTTGTCATCCGTCAGTTTGGTTTCCTGCAGGCAGAGCACATCGACCGGCGAGGACTCCAGCCACTGCAGCACCTGCGGCAAGCGGACTTTGAGGGAGTTGACGTTCCAGGTGGCGAGTTTCACTTCTTCGCCATCTCCATCAGGAACGTCGTCAGCAGCGGCACCGGGCGGCCGGTTGCGCCTTTCGCCGCGCCGCTCTTCCATGCGGTGCCGGCGATGTCCAGGTGCGCCCACGTGTACTTGCGCGTGAAACGCTCTAGGAAGCAGGCCGCGGTGATCGATCCGCCGGGCGGGCCGCCGATGTTGGCGATGTCGGCGAAGTTCGATTTCAGCTGCTCCTGGTAGGCGTCCTCGATCGGCATCCGCCATGCGGTGTCGTTGGCGGTCTTGCCGGCAGCCAGCAGCTGGTTGGCCAGCGCATCATGCGCATCGTCATGGCGCGTGAAAAGGCCGGTGTTGTGGTGGCCGAGCGCGGTCACGCAGGCGCCGGTCAGCGTCGCGATATCGACCACGGCCGCCGGCTTGAAGCGCTCGACATAGGTGAGGGCATCGCACAGGATCAGGCGGCCTTCGGCATCGGTGTTCAGAATCTCGATGGTCTGACCGGACATCGATGTCACGATGTCGCCCGGGCGTGTCGCGCGGCCTGACGGCATGTTCTCGCAGGCCGGGATCACACCGATCACATTCAGCTTCAGCTGCATCTCGGCGATCGCGCGGAAGGTGCCGAGCACCGAGGCCGCGCCGCACATGTCGTACTTCATCTCGTCCATGCCGAGGCCGGGCTTGAGTGAAATGCCGCCGGTGTCGAAGGTGATCCCCTTGCCGACCAGAACCACCGGCGCGTCCTTCGCCTTGCCGCCCATGTGCTTCAATACGATGAACTTCGGCGGCTGCTCGCTGCCGTTGGTCACCGACAGGAAGCTGCCCATCTTCAGCGCCTCGAGCTGCTTGCGGTCGAGCACTTCGACGCCCAGTTTGGTGTCCTTCGCGAGCTGCTTTGCCGTCGTGGCGAGGTAGGTCGGCGTGCAGATGTTCGGCGGCAGGTTACCGAGGGTCTTGGTCAGGTCGATGCCGTTGGCCAGCGCCACCGACTGCGCCAGCGTCTGGCGCGCGGCGGCCTGCAGCGCGGCCGAAGGCGCGGTCGAAAGCGCTAAGACGACCTTCTTCACACCGGAGCGGGTGTCGTCTTTCTTGCTCTTGAGCGAATCGGCGCGGTAGACGCTCTCGCGCAGCGCCAGCACCAGGGTGCGCAGCATCCAGTGCGCGTCGCGGCCACTGACGGCGTCGTGCGGCAGCGCGACCAGCGCCTCGGCCGCGCCCAGCGACGACAGCGCCCGCGCCACTGCCTGCGCAGCGGTGATGAAGTGGCGGTCGCTGACGCTGCCTTCGGTACCCAAGCCGACCAGCAGCACGCGCTGCGCGGCGCCGCCCGGACGGTGCAGCAGCAGCGTGGTGCCGGGCTTGCCGGTGATGTCGCCGCTCTTGACGGCTGCGGTGAGAACGCCCTGCTCGTCGAGCGCGCGCGCCTCCTCGCTGAGCTTGCCGTTGTCATGGATGCCGACCACGGCACAGGCTGTTTTTTGCTGGGCGATTGCGTTTTTGTTGGTGAAAGCTTTTATGCTAAAGTCCATGATCGCTCCTCGTTAGTCCCCGGAATTATAGTCCCGAATGATTTTTCAGCGCGCCATCCGCCGCGAGATGTGGAATACGGTCGGCGCCGTCTTTACGACCCTGTTCACGATCGTGATCACGGTGCTGCTGATCCGTATCCTCGGCGACGCTGCGGCCGGCAAGGTGGCCTCGGCCGACGTGGCGGCGCTGATCGGTTTTGCCACCCTCGGCTACCTGCCCGTCATCATTTCGCTCACGGCCTTCATCTCGGTGCTGCTGGTTGTCGCGCGCAGCTACCAGGATTCGGAGATGGTCGTCTGGTTCTCGTCCGGGCTGTCGCTGTCGCGCTGGATCCGCCCGGTGCTGCAGGTCGGCCTGCCGCTGGTGCTGGTGACCGCGATGCTGTCGCTGTGGCTGACGCCGTGGGCTAACCGATCGGCGGCCGAGTATCGCGAGCGCTTCCGCAACCGCGAGGATGTATCGCGCATCGCGCCCGGCAAGTTCCAGGAATCCGCCGGCGGCGACAAAATCTTCTTCGTCGAGGGCCTGACTGCCGACACCAGCCGCGTCACCAATGTGTTCGTGCGGCAGACCGGCAACCGCCGGGACAGCGTGGTGGTCGCCGAAGAGGGCGCCATCACCTTCGACGCCTCGGGGGACAAGCTGCTGCAGCTGTTCAAGGGGCGCCGCTATGACGGCGCGCCGGGCAGCGACGAGTTCCGCGTGATCGATTTCCAGCGCTACACGATCGTCGTCTCGCAGACCGGCAGCGAGGTGCGCGACAACAAGGCGGCGCGCACGCAATCGACGTTCACGCTGATCACCGAGCCGACCAGTCCGCACCGGGCCGAGCTGCTGTGGCGCCTTGCGATGCCTATCATGTGCTTCGTCCAGATGCTGCTCGCCATTCCGCTGGGCTTCGTCAATCCCCGCCGCGGCCGCGCACTGAACTTGATGATCGCGCTGCTGCTGGCCGTCACCTACAGCAACGCGATAGGCATCTTTCAGGCGCAGGTCGGCGGCGGCCGGCTGGCCTTCGGCATGGCGTGGTGGCCGCTGCATGTCGCGGCACTGGTCGTCATCGTCGTACTTTTCTTCTGGCGCGATAATCTCAACAGCCGCTGGCACCCGGCCCGGCTGTGGGGCCTCGGGCGGCGCGCGCTGCTGGTCCGGCGCAAGGGGGCCGCATGAGCGTGCTGGGTCGCTACTACGCGGGTGAAATCTATCGCTCCGTGCTGTTCGTCCTGATCGCCTTCCTCGCGCTGTTCGGGTTTTTCGACCTGATGGGCGAGCTGCAGGCGGTGGGCCGCGGCCCCTACCGGATCGAGCATGCGTTCCTGTTCGTCGCTTTCGGCTTGCCGGCCTATGCGTATGAGTTGATGCCGATCGCCGCCCTGATCGGCACCATTTACGTGATGGCGCAGTTCGCTGCCCGCTCGGAGTTCACGGTGATGCGCGCGTCATCGCTGTCGATGGGGCGCGCGATCCGGCTGCTGATGCGGGTAGCCGTCGTGCTGGCCGCGCTCACTTTCGTGCTCGGCGAGTTCGCCGCGCCGCGGGCCAACGATTTCCGCGAGAGCTTCAAGCGTCGCATCGAAGGCTCGTCGCTGTCGTCGGAGTTCCGTTCGGGGCTCTGGGCCAAGGATGTGCTGCGCGACCCGCAGTCGAAGCAGGTGATCGGATCGCGCTTTCTGAATGCCGGCCGGGTCGATCCCGACGGCACCGTGCATGGCGTGAACGTGTTCGAGCTCGACCAGGACATGAGGCTGCTGGCGCGCATTGCGGCCGAGCGCGCCGAATACCTGCAGGATGGCAGCTGGCGCCTGGTTGGGGTGACGGAAATGCGGATGCAGCCGGTCGCCGCGCAAGCCGACCGGCGCCAGCCCGATGCCGTGGTCCGGCGCCAGCTCGATACCAGCCTGATGCGCTCCGACATCACGCCCGACATCCTTGCCGTGCTGCTCGCCGATCCGAAAAAAATGTCGGCCCTCCATCTTGCCCAGTTCAGCCGCCACCTGCAGGAGAACCGGCAGCGCAGCGAGCGCTACGAGATCGCGCTGTGGAACAAGCTGCTGTATCCCGGGGCCGTGTTCGTGATGATGATCCTCGCCCTGCCGTTCGCCTATGTGCAGGCGCGCAGCGGCGGCCTGTCGCTGAAGGTATTTTCCGGCATCATGATCGGCTTGCTGTTCCATCTCGTGAACAACTTGTTTTCCCACATCGGGCTGCTCAATACCTGGCCGCCCTTCATGACCGCGCTCACGCCCAGCGCCCTGTTCCTGCTGGCGGCGATCGCCTCGCTCTGGTGGGTGGAAAGACACTGATGAAAAAGAATGCTTTGGTCCTGTTTGCCCACGGTGCGCGCGATCCGCGCTGGGCGCAGCCATTTTTGAAACTGCAGGCGATTGCCGGCGCTCGACTGCCGGACACGCAGGTCGAACTGGCGTTTCTCGAACTGATGGAGCCGCGGCTGCCGGCCGTGGTCGGCCGCCTGGCCGAGCAGGGCTGCGAGCGCATCAGCGTGGTGCCGGTATTCCTCGGGCAGGGCGGTCATGTATTGCGCGACCTGCCGCCGATGATCGATGAATTGCGCAGCGCCCATCCGGGGCTGCAGCTGACGGTCGCCGATGCGGTCGGCGAGAGCCCGGCCGTGCTGGAGGCGATTGCCGACTACTGCGTGGGCCGCCTGCCGGCCTGACCTGCCGCCCTCGTCCGCAGCCTGGCGCCTGCTCAGGCATTGTCTTCCGGGGTGTCGTCGTCCGGCACGTCCACGCCGGCGACGGCCGCTTCGGTTTGCTCCTGCTGCTCTAGTTGCTTGCGCCGTCCGGCGGTTTTCCACGTCCGCTGTTCCAGTTCCCCGCGCTTCAGGTGCCGGCGCCACTGGAAAACCAGACGCACATCGACATCAAACTCGCGCGCGGCTGCCAGCGTGCTGGTGGCTTCCGCCCGCTCGAGGATATGCAGCTTCTGAGGCAGTGACCAGACCCTTCGTGGGCGGTAGTTGCGCTTGATGTTCTGGGACTGCTTCTTCAGGGCGATGATCCGTCGCATGGTCGGCTTGCATGAAAATGCACAAGCCGTGACGATGCATTGCCGGATGTCCTGCGCCCGCGGCGATGCGTCGGGAGGATCCGGCTCCGGTGGTTCGACCGAACCCGTAGCGCGGAGAGTGTGGTTGACTTGCCACGCGTGCGTTGACCGACCAGCTTTCAGAAAGGGGCAGGAGCTCAGGCGCGTTCGCGCAGCGCTTCGCCGATCATGACCAGAACCGGGCCGCTGCAGTTAGGCAGGCCGCCGACCATCTCGGATAAGGTCATCCGCATCACGCGCTCATCGCGCCGGCTGACGTTTTCGATGGCGATGACCGGCGTTGCCGCCGGCTTGCCGCGCGCGAGCAGGCGGCGGGCGGTATCGATCGCTTCCTGGCCGCCCATGTACTGCACCAGCGTGTCGCAGCCGGGCAGGGCGGTCTGGTCCGGCTCGCCGGGGGCGGTGCTCGACGTGAAAAACGCGACATTGCGCGCGACGCCGCGCTTGGTCAGCGGCTGGCGTATCGAGGCGGCGGCCGCGAACGCCGTGGTAATGCCGGGGACGATCTCGTACGGTATGCCGGCGGCCTCCAGCGCGACCAGTTCCTCGTCGGCGCGGCCGAACAGCATCGGGTCGCCGCCCTTGAGCCGCACCACGCGGTCGTGGCGGAACGCGCAATCGATGATCTGCTGGTTGATCAGCGGCTGTGCGGTCGATCGCTGGCCGCTGCGCTTGCCCACCGAAATCAGGGCCGCCTGCGGGCACAGCGCTAGGATATCGGGCGTCACCAGGGCGTCATGCAGCACGACATCGGCTTCGGACAGGATGCGGGCGCCGCGCACCGTGATCAGGTCGGCGGCGCCGGGGCCGGCACCGACCAGCCAGACCCGCCCCGGGGTGGTCCGGGCCGGTCGGGTCAGGGTCTCGGACATGGGAGCAGCGTTTCAGTCGAGCCGGATCATCCCGGCGGCCACCGTCTGGTGCGAGATCTCGTCGATCAGTATGAAGCTGCCGGTGGCGCGGACCGCATCGTAGGCATCGGCCGCCAGCGGCTGCTGCACCGTGAGGCTGATGCGGGCGATGCCGTTGAGCTTCAATTCCGTGCCTTCCTGGCGCTGCTGGGTGTTAATGTCGAGCAGCGACTGGATGCCGGTGACTTTGGCCGCGACCTGGCGCGTCGTGTGCTTGAGCCAGTACTTGCGGCGCAGGTCGAGCGGCTCTTCCGACAGCCAGCAGACGTCGGCGCAAAAATTCTTCAGCACTGCGGCCGGCGCATCGGCGGCGGCCAGCATGTCGCCGCGCGAGATGTCGACATACTCGTCCAGCAGCACCGTCACCGACTTGCCGGCCGATGCGCTGGCCAGCGAGCCGTCGAGCGTCAGGATGTCTTTCACCGTGGCGCTGTGGCCGCCCGGCTGCACGACGATCCGGTCGCCTTTTTTCACCGTGCCGGCCTCGATGCGGCCCATGTAGCCGCGGAAGTCGTTCGCCTCGTGGCCATTGTGGCGCGCCACCAGCTGCACCGGGAAGCGCAGCGCGGCCGCGTGTTCGTCGTCATAGACCGAGATCGATTCCAGCAGCTCGATCAGGGTCGGGCCGTCGTACCAGTCCATCTGCTCGCTGCGCACCACCACGTTGTCGCCGGCCAGCGCCGACATCGGGATCGTGTGGATATCCTTCAAGCCCAGCGCCGCCGCGAACTCCTGGTAGGCGGCGACGATGCAGTCGTACACCCTGCGGTCGTAATCGACCAGATCCATCTTGTTGACCGCGACGATCACATGCTCGATCTGCAGCAGCTGCGCGATCGTCGAGTGGCGCTTGGTCTGGATCAGCAGCTCGGCGCGGCCCTGTTCGTCGATCTTCACCTTCGACACATCGACCAGGATGATCACCGCATCGGCCGTCGACGCGCCGGTCACCATATTGCGCGTGTACTGCTCGTGGCCCGGCGCATCGGCGATGATGAACTTGCGCTTGGGCGTCGCGAAATAGCGGTAGGCGACGTCGATGGTGATGCCCTGCTCGCGCTCGGCCTCGAGGCCGTCGGTCAGCAGCGAGAGGTCGATCATGTCGCCCACCGTGCGCTTGTGGCGCGCGCGAGAGATCGCGTCGAGCTGGTCGGCGAAGATACCCTTGCTGTCGAACAGCAGGCGGCCGATCAGCGTGCTCTTGCCGTCATCGACCGAGCCGGCGGTGATGAAGCGCAGCAGGCCGCGCTCTTGCGCGTCCGTGCCCGGGAGGTTTTTGTCTGCTACGGCGTTCATTTAGAAATATCCTTCTTTCTTGCGCTTTTCCATCGAGGCTTCGGAGGTCTGGTCGTCCATCCGGGTGGCGCCGCGCTCGGTGATCTGCGTGACGGCCGTCTCGGCAATGATCGCCGACACGTCGGCCGCGTCTGACGCGACCGGGCAAGTACACGAGATGTCGCCGACGGTGCGAAAGCGCACGGTGCGCGTCTCGACGGTTTCGCCGTCTTTCGGCGGGGTCAGGTCGGTCACGGGCACCAGCAGGCCGTTGCGCGCAATGACCTCGCGCTGATGCGCGAAATAGATGTTCGGCAGCGCCAGCTGTTCGCGTGCGATGTACTGCCAGACATCGAGTTCGGTCCAGTTCGAGATCGGGAATACGCGCATGTTCTCGCCCGGGTGGACGCGGGTGTTATACAGGTCCCACAGCTCGGGGCGCTGCGCCTTCGGATTCCACTGGCCGAACTCGTCGCGGAACGAGAAGATGCGCTCCTTGGCGCGTGCCTTTTCCTCGTCGCGCCGCGCGCCGCCGATGCAGGCATCGAACCGGTGCTCGGCGATGGTCTCGAGCAGCGTGACTGCCTGCGCCGCATTGCGCGAATCGGTCCGCGGATTGCGCAGGCGCACCGTGCCGCGCCTGATCGAGTCCTCCACCGAGCCGACGATCAGGCGCTCGCCCAGCTCGGCCACGCGGCGGTCGCGGAATTCGATCACTTCCGGGAAGTTGTGGCCGGTGTCGATGTGTACCAGCGGGAACGGGAACTTGCCGGGCCTGAAAGCTTTCTCGGCGATGCGCAGCAGTACCACCGAGTCCTTGCCGCCCGAGAACAGCAGGGCAGGGTTGCCGCACTCGGCAGCAACCTCGCGCATGATGTGGATTGCCTCGGATTCCAGCCAGTCGAGGTGACGGTTGCTGGCGGCGTCGATGAAATGCTTGTTGTCTACGGCGGTGTTCATCAGTATGGATTCTTCAAAGTTCGTCTTCGTGCGGAGGCTGTTGTTTGGTTCCGGCCGTTCGCTGCGCTCACTTAACGCTCCCTTCGGAAGCATTAGCCTTCACCGAAGCCCGGACCAGTCTGGTGGTGCCATCCGGCTGTTCCACGACATGAAGGCCGCACTCTTTCTGGTCCGGGCTTTGGTTACGGCCATTCGCTTCGCTCATTTAACGTTTCCTTCGGAAGCGTTAGCCTTCACCGAAGCCCGGACCAGTCTGGTGGTGCCATCCGGCTGTTCCACGACATGAAGGCCGCACTCTTTCTGGTCCGGGCTTTCCCACCACCATCGTCCGGCGCGGACATCCTCGCCCGGCTTGATGGCGCGGGTGCAGGGTTCGCAGCCGATCGACGGATAACCCTTGTCGTGCAGGGGATTATACGGAACGCCGTTGGCGCGCAGGTAGTGCCAGACGTCGTCCTCCGACCAGTCGGCCAGCGGATTGAACTTCTGCATGCCGTGCGCGGGATCGTCTTCCTGCACCGCGAGTTCGGCGCGGGTGGTCGATTGCGCGCGGCGCTGGCCAGTGATCCATGCCTTGTTGCCGGCCAGCGCGCGGTTCAGCGGCTCGACCTTGCGGATGCGGCAGCATTCCTTGCGCATCTCGACGCTGTCGTAGAAGGCGTTGATGCCATGGGCCGCGACATAGGCGTCGACGGCGACAGGCTCCGGCTTGTACAGCGCGATCTCGACGCCATACACCTCGCGCACGCGGTCGACCATGCCCAGCGTCTCTGCGTGCAGTCGGCCGGTTTCGAGCGTGAAGATCGCGATTGGCAGCTTCGCGCGCAGGATCAGGTCGGTCAGCACCATATCCTCGGCCGCGAGGCTGGAGGCGAACACCGCAGGCGCATGCTCGGCGGCGATGTGCGCCAGCGTCGCGCGCGTGTCGGCCACCAGCTGTTCGAGGGCGGCGCTCATCAGGCGTCCTGAGCTGCGGGCCGCGCCGCACGGCGGAACAGTGGCAGCTTCTGGTCCCACGAGGTCTGGTAGACGTCGGAGAAGTCGGTCAGGCCCTTCAGCGCATCGTCGATCGAGCGGTCCTCGCGGGTGGCAAAGGCGTTGAAGCCGACGCGCGCCATGTAGAACAGCTGGTCGCGCAACACGTCGCCGATGGCGCGCAGCTCGCCCGCAAAGCCGAGGCGGGCGCGCAGGTTGTAGGCGATCGAATAGCCGCGGCCGTCGGCGAATGTCGGGAAATCGACGGCGATCACCGGCAGCGAGGCTGCGTCATCCTTCAGCTGCTCGGGGCGCTCGTCGCTGGCCAGCCAGACGCCGATGTCGCCGCGCGTTGCTAGTACGGTCTTCTGCGCCAGCCACACCTGCAGCGGCACGATCTGCTTGCCGGCCGGGACAGCGAAGGTTTCCGGGGTCTCGCCGTCGGCGAACCTGAGCAGGTTCCAGTCGTCGCTGACGATGGCCTTATCCTTGATGATCTTACGCATGGGCGTCTTCTCCTGCCTGGTATGCATGGCCCGGGATCGGGGTCGCATACACGTGTGTCTTGAATGGTTCGACGCCGACGCGCTCGACCGTGTCGATGAACAGCTCGTCCTCGTGGCGCTCGCGCACATAGACGTCGAGCAGGCGCGCGATCACTTCCGGCATCTGGCCGGCCGCGAACGACGGGCCGATGATCTTGCCGATCGCGCTGTCGTTGCCCTGCTTGCCGCCGATCGACACCTGGTACCACTCCGAGCCGTCCTTGTCGACTCCCAGCACGCCGATGTTGCCGACATGGTGGTGGCCGCAGGCATTGATGCAGCCCGAGATGTTGAGGTCGAGGTCGCCGATATCATGCTGGAAGTCGAGGTTGTCGAAGCGCTCGGCGATGGCCTCGGCGATCGGTATCGATTTCGCATTCGCCAGCGAGCAGAAGTCGCCGCCCGGGCAGCAGATGATGTCGGTCAGCAGGCCGATGTTCGGGGTCGCGAGGCCATGCGCCTTGGCTTCCTTGTACAGCGCCAGCAAATCCGACTGCTTCACGTCGGCCAGCACCAGGTTCTGCTCGTGCGTGACACGCAGTTCGCCGAAGCTGTAGCGGTCGGCGAGGTCGGCGACGAAATCCATCTGCTCGGCGGTCGCGTCGCCCGGCGGCGTGCCGGTCTTCTTCAGCGACAGCGTGACGATCGCATAGCCCGCCACCTTGTGCGGCTGGACGTTGCGGCCCAGCCAGGTGCCGAAGGCCTTGTTCTCCGCGCGCTGCTGGTTGATCAGCGCCTCGGCATCGTCGAGCTTTTCATAGGCCGGCGGCACGAAGTAGCTGGCCACGCGCGCCAGCTCTTCCCCGGTCAGCGTGCTCGGGCTGTCTTTCAGGTCGACCCATTCCTGCTCGACCTGGCGGGTAAATTCCTCGACGCCCAGTGCCTTGAGCAGGATCTTGATGCGCGCCTTGTACTTGTTGTCGCGGCGGCCGTACTGGTTGTAGACGCGCATGATCGCTTCCACATAGGTCAGCACATGCTGCCAGGGCAGGAACTCGCGCACCACGCTGCCAATGATCGGCGTGCGGCCGAGGCCACCGCCGACCAGCACCTGGAAGCCGACGTCGCCGGCCGCGTTCGTCACGACGTTCAGGCCGATGTCATGCGCCTTGACCACCGCGCGGTCTTGCGCTGCAGCGTTGACGGCGATCTTGAACTTGCGCGGCAGGTAGGCGAACTCCGGATGGAAGGTGCTCCACTGGCGCAGGATCTCGATGTACGGGCGCGGGTCCAGCAATTCGTCGGCGGCCACGCCGGCGAACTGGTCGGACGTGATGTTGCGGATGCAGTTGCCCGAGGTTTGGATCGCGTGCATCTCGACCGATGCGAGGTCGGCCAGGATGTCCGGCGTCTGCTCGAGTTCGATCCAGTTGTACTGGATGTTCTGGCGGGTCGTGAAATGTCCGTAGCCGCGGTCGTACTTGCGCGCGATGTGCGCAAACATCCGCATCTGGCGCGACGACAGCAGGCCGTAGGGCACGGCCACGCGCAGCATGTACGCATGGCGCTGCAGGTAGAGGCCGTTCTGCAGGCGCAGCGGGCGGAATTCGTCTTCGGTCAGTTCGCCCGAGATGCGGCGTTCCACCTGGCCGCGAAACTGCGCGACGCGTTCCTTGACGATCTGATGGTCGTATTGGTCGTAGCGGTACATGGTCTTCCTTGGTAAATCGTTCGGGTTCGCCTGGCTACAGCACCAGCTTGGCGGCGACGCCGGTCAGCGTGGTGGCCAGCAGCCCGCGCAGGAATTTTTCCGGCACGGCACGCGCAGCCAGCGAGCCAATCGTGATGCCGGGCAGCGAGCCGATCAGCAGCATGCCCAGCAACTCCCAGTTGATCGAGCCCAGCCACCAGTGGCCGAAGGCGGCGATTGCCGTCAGCGGCACCGCATAGGCGATGTCGGTGCCGGCAATCTCGGCCGGCTTGAGCTTCGGGTAGAGCAGCACGAGGATCGTGGCGCCGACGGCGCCGGCGCCGATCGACGAGATCGTCACCAGCACGCCGATCGCGGCGCCCGACACCACGGTCGCGACAGCCTGCGCGCGTCCGTGCAGCTGGCGCTCCGGATGCGCGTTCATCCAGGCCTGCATGCGCGCGCGAAAAATGATCGCTATCACCGTCAGCAGCACCGAGAACGCGATGGTATACCGGATGATCTGGCCGATCTGCTTGTCGAGCGCGCCGAAGTACTTCAGCCCGATCGCGGCCAGCACGGCCGCCGGCAACGCGCCGATGCACAGCAGCTTGACGATGTCCCAATGGACGGTATTGCGGACGCGATGGGCGAGGGTGCCCGCGCTCTTGGTGATCGATGCGAACGCCAGGTCGGTACCGACTGCGACCGTCGGGTTGATGCCGAACAGCAGGGTCAGCAGCGGCGTCATCAGCGATCCGCCGCCCACGCCCGTCAAGCCGACCAGCAGGCCAACCGCAAATCCGGATGCTACATAAGTCAAAGTCATAAAGCCTCACGCGAAGAACGCGAAATACTAATAAACTTCTTCCTTATTCCAAACTACACAAGATTTATTTGCTTATATGATCTTCAGATATAAACATGTGCGGCGCACGAATAGTTGTCATTAGGAAAATTAACGTCGTGGATCTCAGCTTTCGCTGGAATCCACCGCGTTCCTGACTCCGCCAGCAAGCTGGAATCCGCTGCCCGCAATAGACCCGGAAAACATGAACCTCCACCAATTCCGCTTCGTCCGCGAGGCCGTGCGCCAGAACTTCAACCTGACCGAGGCCGCCAAGGCCCTGTTCACGTCGCAGCCCGGTGTGTCGAAGGCCATCATCGAGCTCGAGGAGGAACTCGGCATCGACATCTTCACCCGCCATGGCAAGCGGATCCGCGGCCTGACCGAGCCGGGGCGGCAGGTGCTGAAATCGGTCGAGACCATCCTGCAGGAGATCGAGGGCTTGAAGCGCATCGGCAAGGAGTTCGCCGCGCAGGACAGCGGCAGCTTCACCATCGCCACCACCCATACCCAGGCGCGCTACTCTCTGCCGCCGGTCGTGCAGTCGTTCTCACAGAAATTTCCCAAGGTGCGGCTGTCGCTGCTGCAGGGTAACCCGAGGCAGGTGGCCGACATGGTGCTGCACGGGCAGGCCGACCTCGCGATTGCGACCGAAGCCATCGCCGACATCAATGGGCTGGTGTCGCTGCCGTGCTTCCAGTGGGAGCACATGGTCGTCGTCCCTCATGAGCATCCGCTGGCGCGGCTGAAAGAGATCACGCTGGAAGACATCGCGACCTATCCGCTGGTTACCTACGACGCCGCCTTCGCCGGCCGCAACAAAATCGATCACGCTTTCGCGCGGCGCGGGCTGAAGCCCGATGTGGTGCTCGAGGCCATCGATGCCGACGTCATCAAAACCTACGTCGAGCTCGGCATGGGCGCCGGCGTGATCGCCGGCCTCGCCTACAACGCCACTCGCGACACCAACCTGAAGGCCATTCCCGCCGGCCACCTGTTCGGCATGAACGTCTCGCGCATCGCCTTGAAGGAGGGCGCCTACCTGCGCAGCTACGTGTTCACCTTCATCGAGCTGCTCGCGCCGAACCTGTCGCGCAAGCTGGTCGAGCAGGTTTTGGCCGGCGAGCGCGACAGTTATGAGATTTAGGTCATTTCCCGTTGGGCTGCTAGCGGCGTTGCGCCTCCTTGCCGTACGAGTCGTACTGTCTGCGTCGGCGCGCCTTGCTACCGACCGACCGGGACAAGCGCTTAGGCGGTTCGGGTGAACTCGATGGCGCCTTCGGCAAAGCGCTTGATCAGGTCGAGCTGTGTCACGAACGCATTTATGTAGGGAATGGGATCGAAAGCGGGATGCGGCGGCAAGCCGCTCGGCTCTAAAGATAAATTGGCCAACAATTGCTCGCCAAACAGATTGGCTATTTTTTCCCCTTGCGGCGTATCGAGCAAATCGACTCCCTCCCTCAGTACCGGCGGGGTAAATGTGCCGGATTTCAGCGATTCCAGTATCTCGCTCCAGGCCTTCACGACACGAGCCGCCAGAGCATTCAACATGCCGGCGTCGCGCAACGCAGCCTCCAGCCCAAGCAGCGCATTGCCCCCGGCATAGGATGGGCAGAACTGCCAGCACGTATCGACCAGTGTCTCTACCGACCGTTCAAAACTCGTCAAGGCGACATTATTCTCCGGCGAGAGGTTATGGGTAACCATAATGGCCTGCGCTTTGAGTTGGTATACGAGCTTGCGCTCGGTAAATTCAGTCAGTCCTTTGCCGCGATAGGCAGCTGCCAGGCTCTCTAACGTACTTTCTTCACGCAAGTCATCGGTACAGAATTTCAGACAGCTCCAGATTTGCGAAGGTGTGGCCCTATGAACGTGGATAATCTCGTCGCTGCTGGACGACGACGGCGACGAAGGTGGTGCGATGAACGCCAGAAGCTCAAGATTCTTGCCGAGCTTTTTTTCGAGGAAATCGATGAGCGGTCGCGCAAACCCGGCCTCAAGGAGCTTGTGTCGCCAATCACCCCCGTTGGCCGGGGTGACCGAGAACTTGCTTGGGTCGCCGGTGATCGCAGGCATCTTCGGTTGCCACGCGGTGCGGGGACGTGTCAGTTCAGGGAAGCGCAGCAGGTCGGCAGCCACCGCAGGCATGTCCAGCCGGTCCAGACTGTCGGCACTTTGCAGGAAATCCGGATCGACGCGTTGCCCGGCAGACCGGAGATCATGCCTGACCTGTCTCTCCAAACGGGTGAAATCCTTGCCCTCGATGGCCTCCTTTATTGCATCCGGCTTGCCGAGAATCAGGCCCCAGGATTCGAAGCTTGCAGCACACTTGTTCCAAATTTCGGCATCTTCGAACTGTCCAGCATTAGTTGAGTCATCAGCCCACTTCTTTATGGTCATGTAAGAGGAGCACATATTATCCGGGTTAACGGTATTCGGATTTGCACCGGCGCGGAAAAGCATTTCAAATGTGCTTTCGCAAGTTTCGTAGCATCCTACATAGCTGATAATGGCGGTATCTCTCACCGGAAACTCACCCAAATGTTCGATTGCGAAGCCGGCATGAACAAAGAAATCGAATAGTTCTTTCGACTCCTCCAGACAAGCGCGGTAAACGTAGTGCGTGTACCGCTTCTCGATATTGATGTCGGGATGCTTTATCAAGCAGGGAAGCGCTTCAAGGCAGGAAAGGTCGATCGCGGCGAACAGCGCGTTTTGGGTATCATCAAATCTCGCATTCGATGACGGTTTGGTTAACGGTGCGCCTTCTTGAATCAGTCTCTCGATCGATATCAGATCCTTGTTTTTAATGGCGGTAATCAAGGCTTTGAAACTTTGTAAAGGTGTCGGGATACCGGATATTAAGGACGCCTCGCCTGCCGCTGAGCTTGAAAGCGCACTGGACGTTGGCGACATCATGGTTGACCGCGGCGCGCTACCGGCCGATCTGCCTTTCTGTGATGAGTCGCCGGTGTCTGTCCTGAATGTTGGCTCGGTTTGTGTTTGCGATATGTCTTCCGGGAGGTGAGCCATGGTGGTTGAGGCTGTCATGTAGCCATCAGCGCTCGACGTGGGTTGTTGCATGACAGGAGGGCGGTAAACTGGATTGTCATCTGTGATTTCCGGATTGTCGTCACGTCTTTCGGCTTCAGGGGCAAGAGATTCCATGCCGCCGTTTTCCACCTCCACTTGGCTTTGAGAATGCGTGCGTTTCATGTAATGCGTCCTTGTTGATTTCTGGGTGAATGACGAGCCGGCGTCAAATTGACTGTTTCAGTCAGGTTCGGGGAATGCTACGCAGACATGCAGGCCGGCTACTCAGTGCGCAGTCCGACAGGGCGGTTCCCTCCCGTTGGCTTCCGACGAAGGCAAGTCGCACAAATCTTCGTCTGCCGCCCTAAATTCCGGCGCACAGCCGCCGTAGATGGTTTCGGCAGCTGTTGCGCGGCCTCGTGTAGGACAGACACCGACAAGGCTGACAGCCTGCCGCCCACAGAAAATACCGTTTCTCGCCGATTTAACTGAAGTCAACACATCGGCAGAATCTTTCTCGTCGGCATAGCCTCTCTGGCGTGCCATCCAATCACGAGACGGGAGAACGGCATGAACATGAATGACATGATGGCGGACATCCGCGACGCCAATCTTTCCTACCTGATGCTCGCGCAGCAGATGGTGCGGGCAGATCGCGCGACGGCCATTTTCCGCCTCGGCATCAGCGCCGAACTCGCCGACCTGATCGACCACCTGTCTCCGGCACAGATCGTCAAGCTGGCCGCCAGCAACATGATGCTCGCGCGTTTCCGCTTCGACGACGCAGCTGTGCTGGGCATGCTGACCAGCCACTCGAAGGAGCGCTCGCTGTCGCAGGCGCACGCAACCATCCTGATGGCCGCGCAACCGGTCGAAGAAATCGCCTGACCCCCGAACGCACAGGCTGCGAGGAGACATCATGGGCAACAAGAGCGTCGTATCCGAAGGCAGGCAGATCAGCCTGGCCATCGAACTGATCGAACTCGGCGCGCGCCTGCAACTGCTCGAGACCGAGACCACGCTCTCGCGCGAGCGCCTGCTGAAGCTGTACAAGGAATTGCGCGGCGTGTCGCCGCCGAAGGGCATGCTGCCTTTTTCCACCGACTGGTTCATCACTTGGCAGCCCAACATCCATGCGTCGGTCTTCATGGGCATTTATCGTTACCTGACGCAGCACGCCGGCGTAGCCGGCATCGACGCCATCATCAAGGCCTACCGCCTCTACCTTGAGCAGATGCCACCGGAAAAAGGCGCCGAGCCGCTGCTGTCGCTGACTCGCGCATGGACGCTGATCCGCTTCTACGAGAACAGGATGCTGACGCTGGTCGAGTGCGGCGAGTGCCACGGACATTTCGTCAGCCATACCTTCGAGCTGCATTCGGGCTACCGTTGCGGTCTCTGCCATCCGCCGTCGCGCGCGGGCAAGAAGAAAAAAACCGACGTGGTGGCGGAGGCGATTCCGGCCTGATGCAGGCAGATGGCGGATTTCGCTGCGCTCTATCCGCCCTACGGGTCTTCCCCTGTCACGTAGGGCGGATAGAGCGCAGCGAAATCCGCCGGACCGTCTGTCGATTTGGGCGGAGAGACCGCCGCGAACTCTGCCGGAGCGTCCACCGCCAACCTGCCATTCCCCGCTAAATCCGCCGCTAAATCCGTCGCCAAATCCGCCGCTAAATCCGCCGCTAAATCCCCCCACCCAAACTGCCGTAACCGGATCAACAGGCCCGGGCTCGCACTCCCGCGACCCGGGCCTTCCTGTTTTCGGAGCCCAACGTGCTGGTCATTCTCGGATATCTGATCGTTCTCGGCGCCGTCTTCGGCGGCTTTGCGCTGGCCGGCGGCCATCTGGCCGCGCTGTTCCAGCCGATCGAACTGCTGATGATCGGCGGTGCGGCCGCCGGCGCCTTCGTCGTCGGCAACAACGGCAAGTCGCTGAAGGCGACCATGAAGGCAATTCCCACGCTGTTCAAGGGATCGGGCTACAACCAGGCGCGCTATCTTGAACTGCTTGCGCTGCTCTCCGAACTGCTCGGCAAGATACGCAAGGAGGGCATGATGGCCGTCGAGCGCGACATCGAGTCGCCCGAGGAGAGCCCGGTCTTCTCGAACTACCCCGGCATCCTCGCCGACCATCATGCGATCGAATTCATCTGCGACTACCTGCGCCTCATGGTGGCCGGCAACATCGACGTCTTCCAGATCGAGAACCTGATGGACAATGAAATCGAGACCCATCATCACGAAGCCATTGTGCCGGCCGGCTGCATCGCGCGCCTCGGCGATGCGATGCCGGCCTTCGGCATCGTGGCGGCCGTGATGGGCGTGGTCCACACGATGGAGTCGATCGGGCTGCCACCCGAGGAACTGGGCATCCTGATCGCGCGCGCGCTGGTCGGTACCTTCCTCGGCATTCTGATCGCTTACGGCTTCATCGCGCCGCTCTCCAGCCTGCTCGAGCAGAAGGCCGACGAAGCGACCAAGATGCTTCAGTGCATCAAGGCCACGCTGCTGGCCAGCTTCAGCGGCTGCGCGCCGGCGCTGGCGGTGGAGTTCGGCCGCAAGGTGCTGTACTCAAGCGAGCGTCCCGCCTTCGCCGAACTCGAAGAGCATCTGCGCAACGCCAAGAGCAAGTGAGATGGCCGCGATCAAGCCCACCATCGTCGTCAAGAAAGTAAAGAAGGGCCATGGCGGTCACCATGGCGGCGCGTGGAAGATCGCCTATGCCGACTTCGTGACGGCGATGATGGCCTTTTTCCTGCTGATGTGGCTGTTGTCATCCACCTCGAAGGCCAAGCTCGAGGGCATTGCCGAGTACTTCAAGACGCCGATGAAGGTCGCCATGCAGGGCGGCTCGTCGGTGTCCGAGCGCACCAGCGTCATCAAGGGCGGCGGCAAGGACGTCACGAAAAAGGACGGCGAGGTGCGCAAGGTGGTCGATCTGGACACGGCGCAGAAAGAACTCGAGCGCCGCGAAAAAGCCCAGCTCGAGGCCCTGAAGAAAAAGATCGAGGAGGCCATCGAGGCCAATCCGCTGCTGCGGCAATTCAGGAAGCAGCTGCTGCTCGACATTACCAGCGAGGGTCTGCGGATCCAGATCGTCGACGAGCAGAACCGCCCGATGTTCGGGCTCGCCAGCGCCGCCCTCCAGCCGACCACGCGCGACATCCTGCGCGAGATCGGCCGCATGCTCAATGACGTGCCGAATCGCATCGCCCTGTCCGGCCACACCGACAACATGGTGTATGCCGGTGGCGAGCGCGGCTACAGCAACTGGGAGCTATCGTCCGAGCGCGCCAATGCGTCGCGCCGCGAGTTGGTCCACGGCGGCATGCAGGAAGCCAAGGTGCTGCGCGTGGTCGGCCTGTCATCCGCCGTGCCGCTGGACAAGGACAACCCCGGCAACCCGATCAACCGCCGCATCAGCATCGTCGTCATGAACAAGCGCGCCGAGCAGGCCGTCACCGGGGAGGGCGAAGCGCTGAACGCCGTCACGGGCGCCGAGGTCGGGCGGGCGCTCGGCGGCGGCCCGGCGGCAGCGGAGAAGACGCCATGAGGGCCGGCCCGACCGAAAGCGAGCACCTGTCCACCGTGCGCGCCGACCTCGTGCAGCTCGACATCCTGCTCAAGGAGGCGGTCGCCAAGCTGGCGGCCGGCTTCGTTGGCGCGCACGAGGCGCTGCGCCGGCAGCAGGCGCTGGCCACGCCCGCCGGCCCGGAAGCGCGCGAGCTGACCCGCGAGGCCTGCGAGCACCTGGACAGCGCGCTGACGGCGCTGCAGTTCGAGGACATCGCCAGCCAATTGATCGCCAGCGCCCGCCATCATCTGAGTGACGGCGGCGACATGCCGGGCAAGGGCAGCAATCGCAGCGTACCGCAGCATCACATGGAAAGCGGTGATATCGAATTTTTTTAAGGTGGGTAGAGCCAAAGGCGAAACCCGCCACTGAACCAACCTGGAACAGACATGGGCAAGAAAATACTGGCAGTCGATGACTCGGGTTCGCTGCGGCAGATGCTGGCGTTCTCGCTGAAGATGGGCGGCTATCAGGTGACCGACGCGGTCGACGGCGCCGATGGCCTCAAAAAGGCGCAGGCGACGCAATTCGATCTCGTGCTGACCGACCAGAACATGCCCAACATGGACGGGCTGACGCTGATCAAGTCGCTGCGCGGGCTGGCGGCCTACCGGACCGTGCCCATCCTGATGCTGACTACCGAGTCCAGCGTAGAGATGAAGAACAAGGGCCGCGAGGCCGGCGCCAACGGATGGCTGGTCAAGCCCTTCGATCCGAAGCGCCTGCTCGAGGTGGTGGCGAAAGTGATTGGCCCGGGGAGCGCGACATGAGCATCGAGATCAGCCAGTTTTTCCAGGTCTTCTTCGACGAGGCCGAGGAGCTGCTAGCCGAGAAGGAGAAGCTGCTGCTCAGCCTCGACCCGGCATCGTTCGACATGGCCGACATCGACGCGATCTTCCGCGTCGCGCACTCGATCAAGGGCGGGGCGGCGACCTTCGGCCTGCAGGACATGACCGGCGTCACTCATGTGCTCGAGTCGCTGCTCGATCGCCTGCGCAAGGGCGAGATGGCGCTGACCGTCGACCACATCGACGCCTTCCTGAGCGCCAAGGACGTGCTGCAGATGCTGTTGCGCGTACACCGCGACGGCGAGACCACCGACCAGCCGGCCGTCGATACGCTGCTGCGGCGCCTGAACGCGCTGGCCGACAGCGCTGCCGCCGCGGCGGCAGCGACCTGCGCGTCCGCCGCGCCGGCCCGGCCTGCCGTCGCTTCCCCTGCTGCGCCTGCCATGCGCATCGTCCGCATTACCATGCCCGGCATCGCCGACAAGGACATGTCGGCGCTGGTCGACGAGCTTGGCCTGCTGGGACGTGTGACGCCGGTCGATGGCGACCGCCATGCCGTGCTGCTGGAAACCGCCGAAACCCGCGACGATATCGCAGCGCTGTGCGCGTTTGTCGTCGATCCCGAGCTGTTGCGCATCCAGGAGTCGGCCGAGCCGCCGCACTCTGAGCAGCCGGCCTACGAATTGTTCGATCCGCCGCCGGTGCCGCTGTCAGCGCCGCGGTCGGAAGCGGGTCCTGCCAGGCCGGCAGCCGAGCGCCCCGCCGCTGCAGCGCACGACAAGGCCGCCCATGGCGGCGAATCGACGTCGATCCGGGTCTCGGTCGAGAAGGTCGACCAGCTGATCAACCTCGTCGGCGAGCTCGTCATCACCCAGGCCATGATCGAGCAGCGCTCGCACGGGCTCGACCCGATGCTGTACGAAAAGCTGCTGAACGGCGTCTCGCAGCTGACCCGCAACACGCGCCACCTGCAGGAAGCCGTGATGTCGATCCGCATGATGCCGATGGACTACGTGTTCTCGCGCTTTCCGCGCATGGTGCGCGACCTCGCCGGCAAGCTCGGCAAGAAGGTCGAGTTCGTCACGCAGGGCGCGGCCACCGAGCTCGACAAGGGACTGATCGAGCGCATCATCGATCCGCTCACGCACCTCGTCCGCAACAGCATCGACCATGGAATCGAATCGCCCGAAGCGCGTATCGCCGCCGGCAAGGATGCGGCCGGACGGCTGACGCTGTCGGCCTCGCATCGCGGTGGGCATGTGGTCATCGAAGTTTCCGACGACGGCGGTGGCCTGCGGCGCGACCGCATCCTCGCCAAGGCGCGGCAGCAGGGACTGGCGGTGCCGGATGCGATCAGCGATGCCGAGGTCTGGCAACTGATTTTTGCGCCGGGTTTTTCGACGGCCGACCAGGTGACCGACGTCTCCGGGCGCGGCGTCGGCATGGATGTGGTCAAGCGCAATATCACCGCGCTGGGCGGTCAGGTTGACATCCGCTCGGCGGGGGGCGCCGGCACCACGGTGTCGATCGCGCTGCCGCTGACGCTGGCCATTCTTGATGGCATGTCGGTGCGCAGCGGCGACGAGATCTACATCCTGCCGCTGAACTACGTGCTCGAGTCGCTGCAGCCGCGTCCGCAGGACGTCAGCCACATCGCCGGGCAGGGGCAGGTGATCCGCGTGCGCGGCGAGTACCTGCCGCTGATCTCGCTGCGCCAGGTCTTCGACACCAACAGCGTGGCCGATGCCGCCGCCGGCATCGCCGTCATTCTCGAGGCCGACGGCTGCAAGGCCGCGCTGCTGATCGATGAACTGGTCGGGCAGCAGCAGGTCGTGGTGAAGAACCTCGAGGCCAACTACCGGCGCGTGGCCGGCATCTCCGGCGCGACGATTCTCGGCGACGGCAGCGTGGCCTTGATTCTGGACGTCAGTGCCCTGTTGCGAGGCGCGCGCGCCGGGTGTTAAACAACCTCATCAAACCGGCTCTTTTCTGCCGATGCCGGTTAAACGTCGCCGCGTAATCTGCCGTTACCAGCAGCATCCCTCCTCAATCACAGGACAGCCCATGCAAACCGAGACCCTGGACGCGGCCGACGACGCGTCCGTCAACGATCCCGCGTCGCGCGAATTCCTCGCCTTCAAGCTCGGCGCAGAGGAATACGGGATCGACATCCTGAAGGTGCAGGAGATCCGCGGCTACGAGACCGTGACTCGCATCGCCAACTCGCCCGAGTTCATCAAGGGCGTGGTCAACCTGCGCGGCATCATCGTCCCCATCGTCGACATGCGGATCAAGTTCAACCTCGGCGAACCCAGCTATGACCAGTTCACCGTGGTGATCATCCTCAACATCGCCGGCCGCGTGGTCGGGATGGTGGTCGACAGCGTGTCCGACGTGACCACGCTGTCGCCGTCGCAGATCCGTCCGGCGCCCGAAATGGGCGCGGCATTCAACACCGACTACCTGATCGGCCTCGGCACGCTCGACGAGCGCATGCTGATCCTGGTCGACATCGACAAGCTGATGTCGTCCGACGAAATGGGGCTGATCGACAGCCTCGCCGCCTGAAACCCTTGCTTGCATAAACCATCATGAATTTCGCTCAAATGAAAGTCAGTACCCGTCTTTCCGCCGGCTTCGCGCTGGTGCTGCTGATGCTGGTCGCCTCCGTCATGCTGTCGCTGAACCGGATGGCCGCCATGCAGGACAAGGTCCACGAGATCGTTGCCGTCAACAATGCTCAGCTTGCGCAGGTGATCGCCATCCGCGCGGCGCTGTACGACCGCATGGTCGCCATCCGCAACGT
>JAMNXS010000105.1 GCA_023653025.1 Burkholderiaceae bacterium | reverse complement strand
CTCCGAAGCCTTCGTCGCGCAGCTTGCCGCGGCCGTGCTCGAGCGCCAGCCGCTGGTGTCTGCCGCTACCGAACGCGAGCGCATCGCGCGGCTGCTCGATGCGCTCGCACCGGCATGGCGCGGTTGAGGCAGCAGGCCTGAGCCTGCACAACGGCCACTGCCGGGTGCGCGCTGCACGGTGGCCGAATCCGTCTTAGAATCATGCCAACCCTGCCGACAAGGAGCTGTCATGCGCCGCCTGCTGTTTGCCCTCGCCCTGCTGCTGTCCACCACGCTGGTCCATGCGCTGCAGGTTCAGCCCTATACGCCGGAGAGCCTGGCTGCGCTGCAGCAGCAGGGTAAGCCGGTGGCCTTGCACTTCCATGCCGGCTGGTGCGGCACCTGCACCGAGCAAGAACGCGTGCTGAACCAGCTGAAGGCGTCGAACGCGCTGCCGGCGCTCACGCTGCTGGTGGTCGACTATGACGCCAACAAGCCGCTGCGCAAGCAGCTGAAGGTGACGAGCCAGTCGACCTTCATCGTCTACAAGGGCCGCAGCGAGGTCGCCCGCAACGGCGGCGAGACGCGGCCGGAAGCCATCCGCGCGCTGCTGTCGAAAGCGCTGTAGGCATGGGCGAGCTGGGCATCGCGCTGGTCGCCGGCGCGCTCACCACGCTGAACCCCTGCGTGTTCCCCATTCTGCCGCTGGTCGTCGGCTCGGCGCTGCAGGATCACCGCGCCGCGCCGCTGCTGATGGGCCTCGGCATGGCGGCGGCCTTCGCGCTGCTCGGCCTGCTAACCGGCTTGCTGGCCGAGTCGGTCGGCCTCGACGCCGACCTGATCCGCACGGCGTCGGCCATCCTGCTGATCGTATTCGGGCTGGCGATGATGGTCCCGCAGGGCAAGGAGCTGTTTGCGCGGCTGGTCTCGCCGCTGGCTGATCGCGCGTCGGCGCTCAGCAGCGGGCTGGGCTCCGGCCCGGTGGCGGTCGGCGCGGGCAGCACGGCTCCGGCCGGCAGCGTCGCGCTGCGCGCGCTGGCCATGGGCATGCTGCTCGGCTTCGTCTGGACGCCCTGCTCCGGCCCGCTGCTGGCCTCGACGCTGACGCTGGCTGCCAGCGGCGGGGCGCTGAAGGCTTCCGGCACGCTGGCAGTGTTCGGCCTCGGCGCGGCGATTCCGCTGATGTCGGTCGGCTACCTGTCGCGCTCGACGATGGGGCGGCTGCGCGCGTGGGTGATCGCGCACGGCAGCCGCGCCCAGCAGGTGATGGGCGCATTGCTGGCGCTGGTCGGCCTGATGGTGCTGCTGGGCGCCGACAAGATGCTGGAAGCCGCGCTGAACCGCTGGCTGCCGTCGTCCTGGCTGTCGCTGACCACGCGTTTCTGAGCAGGAGGACGCTGCGCTTGCTGCCCCCCGCCCTGCCCGCACGCCGCGTCGGCCTGCTGTTCGACCAGGACTATGACGCGCTGGCGCACGCGCGGCTCGAGCGCGCCGGCCTCAGCTTCGACCGGCGCGGTTTTCATGGCGGCGGCCTGCTGGGCAAGCTCGGCGTGCCCGCCTTCGACTTCGACCGCTTCGCCGAGATGCAGGCCCGAACGGCGCGCCGCCATGGCTGGGCGGGTGTGCTGTCGCATCACGAATTCCAGGGCGCGCTCGGCGCGGCGCTGGTGGCCGAGCGCTGCGGGCTGCCGGGCACCTCGCCCGAGTCCATCCTCGCCTGCCAGCACAAGCTGCACGCGCGCGCCGTGCTGCAGCAGGTCTGTCCGGAAGCCAATGTCGCGTTTTACGGCATCGATCCGCTGGCGGCGGCCGACGCCGCCGACGGCCTGCGCTTTCCTTGCCACGTCAAGCCGGCGCGCGGCACGTTTTCCATTCTCGCGCGGCGCATGGAGAACCGGCGCGACGTCGAGCGCATGGCGCGCTTCGGCGCGCTCGAGCGCTGGTCGATGCGGCGCATGCTGGCGCCTTTCGAGCGCATCGTCGCCGCGCGCCTGCCCGCGGCCGGCAGCGCGCTGCGGCTGATCGTCGAAGAGGCGCTGACGGGTTCGCAGCACAATCTCGACGGCTGGGTCGACGAGCGCGGCGTGCATCTGCTCGGTGTGGTCGATGCGCACACCTATCCGGGTACCCAGGCCTTCCGGCGCTGGCATTATCCGAGCACGCTCGCTCCCGCGCTGCAGTCGGCGGCGCTGTCGGTGGCGCGGCGCTTCCTGCAGGCCGTGGGTTTCACGCGCGGCGCCTTCAACATGGAATTTTTCCACGACCCAGCCAGCGGCCGTATCACCGTGCTCGAGTTCAATCCCCGGCTGTCGTCGCAGTTCGGCGACCTGTACCGGCTGGTCGACGGCATCGACCCGCATGCGATCGCCGTTGCGCTGGCGCTGGGAGAGGACGTGCGGGCGCTTCCGACGGCACCGTCGACAGCAGCCGTTGCAGCCAGCCTGGTGTGGCGCAGCTTCGGACGCACGCGCCCGCCGCCGGCGCCAAACCGGCGGCGGCGGGCCGCCCTGGCCCAAGCGTTTCCGGACGCGTCGCTGGTTACCTACCCGCTAGCGTTCTCGCTGTTCGCGCGCGATGCGCGCTGGCTCGACAGCCACCGCTATGGCGTGGTCAATCTGGGCGCGCCGGATGCCGAGGCGCTGGCGGCGCGCTCGGCATCGGTGTCGGCGCTGCTGGGCTGGCCGGATGCGCCGTATGCGGCGAGTGCGGCGAATGCTGGTCTAGCCGGTGGCGCGCGCCCGCGCGCCACGACGCGGCAGCCAGCGCCAGTGCCGCGAGATAGGGCAGCGACTGCATCGCCAGCACTGCCTGCCAACCCAGCAGCGCCGCCTTCTCCGTCGGCAGCGCCGACCCCTTCAGCGCCAGCAGCACCTGGCATGCCGCCAGCGCGGCCAACAGCAGCGTTTCCTGCCGAACCGAGCCCGCATGCCTGAGCAGCGACGGTCGGCCCGACACGGGTGCGGCGGTCGCCTTGCGCGTCACCTCGAAGCGCGCGCGCCGGCCGATCAGCCCGGCCAGCACGCCGGTCGCGATCACGTGCGACAACGCCATCCCCGCCAGCGCCGCGCCCGCCACATCGCGCCATGAGCCCGCGACCCGGCGCGCGTGCAGCAGCGGCGCCAGCAGCAGCCGCCAGCCGAAAAAGGCGGCGATCGGCAGCAGGAACAGCAGGTCGGGCAGTCCGAATAGCTGCGGCAGGCCGAGCACGGCCAGCGTCCAGCCGACGGCGGCAACGCTGAACAGCAGGTGCAGCGTGTCGCCCCACCACGGAAGCCAGCCGGCCAGGAAGTGGTAGCGCTGGCCGCGCGACAAGCGACGGCCAGCCAGCAGTTCGCGCGCATGCAGGCGCAATATCTGCATCGCGCCGCAAGCCCAGCGAAAGCGCTGCCGGAAGTAGCTGATGCTGTCATCGGGCGCGAGGCCGGCGCCAAACACGCGATCGACATACACCGCGCGGCCGCCGGCGGCCAGCACGCGCAGGCCCAGTTCGGTGTCTTCGCAGATGCAGCGCGTCTCCCAGCCGCCGAGCGAGCGTAGCAGCGCGGAGCGCACCAGCGTCATCGTGCCGTGCTGGATGATCGCATTGCGCTCGTGCCGGTGATGCATGCCGATGCGGAAGAAGCCGTCGTATTCGGCGATGGTCATGCGCTCGAGCGCATGACCGTGGCAGGCGCGGTGCGCCTGCGGCGACTGCACGATCGCCACCGACGGATCGGCCCAGTGGCCCGCGAGATGGCGCAGCCAGCCGGGCTCGACCCGGTAGTCGGCGTCGACCACGCCGATCCAGTCGGCAGCCGGACTGCACTCCTGCAGCGCGAGGTTGAGCGCGCCGGCCTTGAACCCGGCCAGCGCCGTGCGCTGCAGGAACAGCAGCCGGCGACCGGGGGCGAGCAGTTCGATGCGGACCCCGCCCGGCTCATCGCGGCGCTCGACCCGAGCCCCGGGCAGCGAGCCTGGCAGTGCGCTCGGCATCGAAGCAGCCAGCGACTCGACCCAGCCGGCTACCGGCAGCCACAGCGTCGGGTCGGCCGTGTTGTTGTCGATCACGCAGATCTCGAGCGACGGCCAGTCGAGCGCCAGCAGCGCCTGCAGCGTCTCGATCACCATCGCCGGCGGTTCGTTGCAGCAGGCGACATGCACGCTGACCAGCGGCAGCGGCGCGCCCGGCGCGGCCGGCAGCGGCGCGGCGCCGCGGCGCAGGCCGCCGGGCCAATACAGCTCGGCGAACTCGAAGGCCTGCGACGCGAGCAGCAGCGCGATCAGCGCCAGCGCCGGCATCAGGCCCAGCCAGACCGCGATGTCGAGCGGCCGCAGGTAATCGACCAGCGGCAGCGTCACCATCAGGACGGTGCCTGCCGCAATGCCGTGCATGACCGCGCCGAAGGCCAGCCGCGCGGGCAGCCCGAGATGCGCGAATTTGAGCAGGAAAGGCAAGCCGAGCAGGAAGCCGAGCGCGACCGCCGGCAGAGCCTTGTTGCGCCACCACGGGTCGCGTTCGACCGAGCCTGAGAGCGCGAATTTCGGCTGCCGGTACGCATCGAAAAGTCCCCAGTGCGCACCGGCGCGGCCCTCGATCGTGGTTTTCCACGGCTGGTCGATGGCTTCCATCAGGTAGTAGTCGAGCCCCAGCGCGAGGGCGCGCGCGATGAAGCCGCGCACGAACAGCGCCTGCGCCGCCGGATCGGCCACCGCCGCGCCCTGCGTGACGCCGCGCCCGGGCCAGCCGACTTCGCCGATCACCACCGGCTTGCCGGGGAAGCGCGCGACGACGTCGCGGTAGCGCATCAGCGCCACCTCCACCGCCTGCCCGACCGGCACCTGCTCCCAGTACGGCAGCAGATGGACGGTGATGAAATCCACATGCTCGGCCAGCTGCGGCTGCTGCAGCCACACGTGCCAGGGCTCGGCGGTCGATACCGGCACCGGCGAGACGGCGCGCATGCGGTCGAGCTGACGCAGCAGTTCGTCGAGCGGCACGCGCCGCTGCAACTGGGTTTCGTTGCCGACGATCAGGCGCTCGACGTTCGCATGGCTGCGCGCGGCCGCCAATGCGAGCCCGAGCTCGCGTTCGTTCGCCTGAGGGTCGGGCCCCAGCCATGCGCCCAGCGCCAGCCGCAGGCCGTGACGCTCGGCCAGCGCCGGCAGGTCTGGCATCTCCTGCATGCTGTAGCTGCGCAGACGCTGCGTGACGGACGACAGCAGCGCGAGGTCGGCGGCCAGGCCGGATGACGGCGGACGCGCGCCGACGGCCGGCTGCTGCCAGCGCTGGTAGGCGCTCAGCGCCAGCCCGCCAACGGCGGCCGGCGCATCGGGCGCGGACAGCGGCCGGTTCAGCGACCACCAGAGGGCCAGGTGCGCAAGCGCGAGCAGCAAGGCCAAGCCCACGGCCGGTGCCGCCTTGCGCGGGTGCGCCGGGTCAGCCGCCATCGGCGCGCACCGGCGCACGGGTCTTTACCGGCGCCGGTGTTACGATGCCGGCGAGCTCACGCCCTGCACGCCTGCCATGCGCCCACCGACCTTCACCTCGCCCAATGCCCTCCGCGATTGATGCGCGGCGCCTGCTCGCGCTAGCTATGCTGCTGCTATCCGTGGTCGCGGCCTGGATGACCGTGCGCGCCGACGCCGGCAGCGCCGCGCCGGCAGCCGCCGCGCTGCGCTTTCCCTGCCTGTCGTACGCACCATTTCGCATGGCGGGCACCTCTCCCAACGACAAAGCGCTGATCATACCTGCGGACGCCATCGCGCGTGACCTCGCGCAGCTGGCGACAGTCACCGGTTGCGTGCGCGTCTACGGCGTGGCCAACGGGCTCGATGCCGTGCCGTCCATCGCGCGCACGCTCGGCCTGCGGGTATGGCTGGGCGCGTGGATCGGAAGCGACGAGCGCCTGAACCGGATCGAGCTCGAGCGCGCGCTGGCGCTGGCTGCCGAGCACGCCGATATCGTCGAGCGGCTGGTGGTCGGCAGCGAGACCCTGCTGCGCGGCGAACTGCCGCCGGCGGCGCTGGCCGGCCTGCTCGACGCGGCGCGCGCTCGTTCGCCGGTGCCGGTCGCCTATGCCGATGTCTGGGAATTCTGGCTGCGTCACGCAGCGACCCTGCAGCCGCATGTCGACCAGGCCGTGATCCATATCCTGCCGTACTGGGAAGACGAGCCGGTTGCGATCGGGCAGGCAGTCGATCATGTCGTCGCCACCTTCGGCCGTGTCAGCGAGCGCCTGGCACCGCT